>CAMJVA010000093.1 GCA_946409145.1 uncultured Enterococcus sp.
CAATGACATCGTCTTCTTTTAGTCCTACTTTAACCGCTTCTTTACTACTTAAATAAATGGCTAAAATAATCCCAAAAACGATAATTAAAGCGTACCAGTGAATCTCAATACCACCTAAAGAAAATGCAATGGGGTCAACATATAATGTAGTCATCGATTACTCCTTTGAATTTTCTTGAATTAATTGGCTTAAACGATCCTCAAATGTTTTCGTCGCATCAAAGCCCATAGTTCTAGCTCTAAAGTTCATTGCGGCTACTTCAATAATAATCGCTACATTTCGCCCAGTTTTCACTGGAATTTTAATTTGAGGCACAGATACTTCAGAAATGGACACTAAATTTTCATCAGAACCTAAACGGTCATAATTTTTATCCTTGGACCAATTTTCTAAATAAACCACCAACTGTACTTCCATATTATCTCTGACAGCACTAGCGCCAAAAAGATTCATCACATCAATAATTCCAATTCCACGAATTTCAATTAAATGTTGTAAAATTTTTGGTGGTTCACCAATTAACGTCAGTTCATCTTGTTTATACACATCCACGCGATCATCAGCGATTAAGCGATGACCTCGTTTGACTAATTCAAGAGCGGTTTCACTTTTCCCAATGCCACTGTCTCCTTGAATTAAAACACCTAAACCATAAACTTCAACGAGTACTCCGTGAATACTGGTTCTTTTGGCTAAATGTCCTTCTAAGTAACTGGAAATAACGCCTAAAAGACGAGATGTGGCTAATTTTGAACTTAATACAGGAATATCATGTTCTTGTGCTGCTTGAATTAATTCTTTTGGAATTTCTAAATCACGAGAAACAATAAAAGCCGGTGTTTCTTTAGAACACATACGTCGCATTACCACGAGACGTTCTTCTGGCATCATTTTTTCAGCAAAAGTAATTTCTTTTTTTCCAAGCATTTGCAAACGATCATTAGAATAATAATTAAAATAGCCGGTTAATTCTAAACCAGGCCGGGAAATATCACTAATTGCTATAACTCTTTCTAAACTTTCCTTAGAACCTGAGACAACTTTTAAAGGTAATTTATCCACAAGTTCTTGTACACGAACAAACTCAGACATGCTCTTCCTCCAATCTTACTAACATCTTTATTCTATCATGAATGAAAGGCAATTCAAAGATAACAGACAGGACAAAACAAAAATGTTATAAATAGATAACATTCCGTAAAAAATATTTTTTTCTTTCTTAAAAGTTTAACTTTCCAGACTATTTTCCCTTAAAATCATATCCACATGAGGAATATTATCTTCTAAATAAACTTTAGAAACGGCCTGAAAACCAAAAGAGGCATAAAAATTTTCCAAATAAGCTTGAGCTTGAATTTTTACAGAATACTGCGGAAATCTTTTTTTAATTTCTTTTAAAATCACTGTCATTAAGTAGCGACCAAGCTTTAAATGACGGTATTTTTTTACCACCAAAATCCGACCAAAACTAACCTCAGTTGCCTTTTCTGGTGGAATAATTCGACCATAAGCGACTAAATGGCCGTCTTTTTTCAACATGACATGAATTGCCCTTAAATCTTTATCATCCACTTCTTCATAAGGACAATTTTGTTCTACTACAAAAACTTTCACTCGTTCTTGCATTATTTGAATTAATTCTTCTGGGGACAACTCTTTTGTTTCTTTAAGGATGAGTAGAATATTTTCCATCGTTTGCTCCTAAAAAAATAGACAAAAGGTTCCTATTAAAATAATAGACATTCCTTTTGTCGTACTTTATTTTTATTAATTAAATTTTACTGCGGTTCCTGAGCAAGTGACCATAAGCATCCCGTTATCAGAGCCTAGGACTTCATAATCCATTTTCATGCCCACTACAGCATCTGCTCCAATTTCTTCTGCTCTTGAAACCATTTCATTAATCGCTTCTTCTCTTGCCATAGTCAGTTCTTCTTCATAAGATTTAGAACGTCCCCCAAAGAAATTGCGCATACCGGCTCCTAAATCTTTTAAAACGTTTATCCCAGTAATTACCTCACCAAAAACAATGCCTTGGTAATCGGCAACGGTTTTTCCGTCCACTGAATTTGTTGTTGTAACAATCATGTAACTGCCTCCTTTTTTCTCTAATTATAACAATAAGTCTTCTTTTTAACTACTGTTAGAAACTTTATTTTTTCATTTCCAAATCTTTGATTAATTCTTTCATTTTTGCAATTTCTTCTTCTTGTTTTTGGATAATTTCTTCGGCTAAAACTTTTACCCGAGGGTCTTCTATTTTAGCATTCGTACTCGTTAAAATGGCAATGGAGTGATGAGGAATCATTGCTTTCATCCATTTGGTATCGTCTATCCCAGTTTGACTTCTAACCATGAATAAAGAAAAACCAAAACACAAGAGACTCACTAATAAAATAATAACATTCACCTTTTTATTGTCATACATTTTCCACATAAAAAGCAACATTAAAATAGCCATCACGGCCCCCATCATGAGAGCCATAAATACTCTAGTTTGACTAAAGAATAGATGATCCACTGAAAAAATATTAAAGTACATTAATCCAAACATCACCACGGTAGAGACGAGCACCATTAACACAAATTTGAAATATTTCTTCATTTCTATCCTCTCCTTTAAATTTATTTACTCATAGTTAAATAA
The DNA here is from genome assembly GCA_946409145.1 of uncultured Enterococcus sp. Taxonomy (GTDB): domain Bacteria; phylum Bacillota; class Bacilli; order Lactobacillales; family Enterococcaceae; genus Enterococcus_J. Next base: position 2,649 of record CAMJVA010000093.1, read on the forward strand.
ATTTGGCAAATAAAAAGGAGAAAAAAATCGCTGAGTTTTCTCAGCGATCCATTTTATCTAAATTATGTTCAGAAATAACCATATTCACAAATGAGAGAATGATACTAGCAAGAATGGCCCAACCAAAACTTGAAAAGCCGAAATTATAGCCTCCCACTAACCGAGACGTTAAGGTAAGCATTAAGCCATTAATCACAAAACTAAATAATCCTAAAGTAACAAAAGTTAAAGGAAGTGATAGCAAGGTTAGAATCGGTTTAACTAACATATTCAGTAAAGAAAGAACAAAGCTAGCTAAAAGAGCTGCAACGAGCCCTTTCACATAGACATGTCCTGGAAAAACAACAGCGAGGGCTAGAAAAGTTAAAGTGTTCATAATCAACCTTTGAAAATAGGTCATTAAAAATCACTCCAGTCCTCATCGTTGTCGTCAACTTTTTCAGCTTCTTTGCGTTTTGTCGTTTGATTACGATTATAGTACGTATCTTTTCTATTATTTGCCGAATAAAATCCTCTTTGGGATTGTTTTTGTTGATAATTATTTGTTTTTGGAGCATCTGGAATCAAAATAGCTAAGAGAATATATAGTAAAATGGGACTTCCAAAGCCACCTAAGACAATCACTACATAAATCACTCTTAAAATAGTTGGATCAATATTAAAATATTCAGCAATCCCAGCAATAGTTCCAGTAATTGCTTTATTAGTACTAGATTTTGTTAAACGTTTACTCATCCTTGGCACTCCTTTCACCTAGCTCTTTAAAATACAGGGAACCTTTTTAATCAGGTTCCCTTATTCAATTTTTTTATTCGTTCCCATCTTTTAAATAAATACTTCCTCTGGTAGTTGTAGCGAAGATACTAGCTATTTCAGGACTATCTGTCATTCGTTCAAATTCCAAATGTTTCATAATTCCTGCTTTTGCCCCATCTTCTTTTTCCACTAGAGAATCCATTTGAGAAAGTCGTTCATGAATCGCACCAAAATTAGTTTTAACTGTTCCGTTTAAACTTAATTCTTTTGGTACGGAGATTTTAATATCTCCATTTCCAGAACTTGCTTCAAAACGTTTTAAGTCAAGATTTTTCACTGTGGCTTTCACTGTTCCGTTAACCACAGAAGTCTTTACACTTTTTGCTTTAAAATCTTTTAAGATAATATCTCCGTTCACGGATTCCACGAATAAATCTCGTAATTCTGTTCCATTTAAATTAACCGTTCCGTTAACTTCGTGGATTTCAAGCATAGTCGCTGTCACATTAGAAAAATTAACACTACCATTAGTGGATTTAATGTAAATATCTTTTGCTTCTAAACTATCACTTTGAATTTCACCATTTAAAAGGTTTAAAGCAACATGGTCATAGGTTTTCTTAGGTAAATAGAAAATTAAATCTGCTTGAACTTTTTTATTAGGAATTTGGAAGGAAATTAATTCATCATCCACATCAATTTGTGATTTTTCTAAGAAAGCTTCTAAAGGTGTGGCACTTTCTAATTTTCCATAAAGTTTAATTTTAGCATCTACGATTAAATCTTCAGTATCACTTTGTTTAAAGGTTACTTTCCCATTGGCTAATTTAATATCAATGAGACTAGCGTTCACTTCAGGATATTTAAAGGTATGTTCAAATTTTGTAGAAGCAACACCTGGAACTTTAATGTTTACATCTTTCCAGTCAACATTTTCATTAATAGCTTCACTTAAACCAGTAAAGGTTTTTTTCAAGAAACTGCCTAATTGATTAGAAGCGTCATAAACTTTGCCACCTACATGGTTAAGAGTGTCTTGGGCTTGATCTTTCCAGTCTTCTGGAATATCTAATTTTTGAGCTACTTTTTCTTTTGTGGATTGGAAACGTTTTTGATTGATGATTTTTAATTCATCTTCTAAAACTTTTTTTCCTTCTTCTAAAATGGCTTTTTCATCTTGTAACTCTTTTAATTCTTTAATGACTTGTGTCCGTTCAATTTCTTTAGACTCAGTCATTGTGCCAAGCTCTTCCATGGTATCAAGAACTTGTTTAGCTTCTTGTTTTTCCTTAATGCGAGTAGAAAGCTCTTTTAGTTGTTCATTTTTTTCATCTAAATGCGCAGAAGCTACGTTGGCTTTTTCAGCTAAAGTCGCTAATTCTTTTTCTAAAGCTGCTTTTTTCTCAGCTTTCTCAGCTTCTTTTTTAGCCGCTTCTTCTTTGGCTTGAATTTTTTCTTCTTCAGTGACTTCTTTAACAAAAGGTGTTTCTTTTTCTTTAGAAATATCTTGAGCAGCCTGTTGAATTTGTTGTTCATCTTTTTCTTGGGCCATGCTTTCTAATAAGACAAGGGCCTCTTCACTACTTAAGATGCCTTTTTTTACTAATTCTAAAATTCTTTCCCGATCTTTCATAAGTAATTGCCTCCTTTGAGCAATGCAATGGTAGCTTTTTTCTACACTCTTATTATGCCCTCTTAGGAAAGTTTTGTCATAGGACTTTAGACGGAACTTTTTCTCAGTCTAAATCAGTTCTTTTTTAAATTAAAAAAGTTTCTAATTTGATTAAAGGGTATGGTTCACATTTAATTCGGTTAAACGTCCAGAAGTTAAGTAAATAATCCACTCACAAATATTCGTTACGTAATCGCCAATACGTTCTAAATAACTGGCCACGTGTAAATAATCTGATCCAGAAATAACAGTTTCTGGATGTTTTTGCATTTCAGCAATAGAAGCATCATAAACTTTTTGGAAATATTCATTCACGTGCTCATCTTCTTTAGCAATTTCACGGGCTTTAGTAGCATCTGTTTCAACATAGGCTTTCATGACCGCATCTACCATTTGTTTCACGTAGTTACTCATATTAGAAATCATTTCTTCCACTTCTGGAATGCGCTTCACGCCTTTTACGCGAATAGTTGCTTTTGCCACAGAAACCGCATGATCTCCCATTCGCTCTAAATCAGAGGAAGCTTTCATAATCGTCACAATCATTCTAAGGTCAGTGGTTACGGGTTGTTGTAGGGCGATCATTTCAAAACTTTTTCTTTCTAAACGTAATTCTTGCTCATTAATTTTTTCATCATTTAAAATAACTTCTTTTGCTAACTCTTTGTCATGGGTTAAAAAAGCTTCCACAGATTTATGCACCGCGTTAGATACGGCAATACCCATTTGATAAAATTGCTCATGAATGTCTTTTAATTCTTCTTCAAATTGTGTACGTAACATTGTTTTTCCTCCCTAGCCGAATTTTCCTGAAATGTAGTCTTCTGTTTCTTGGTGCTTTGGAGCCATAAAAATATTTTTTGTTTCATCTACTTCAATTAAATTTCCATCTAAGAAAAAGGCTGTGCGATCACTAATTCGACTGGCTTGGCTCATGGAGTGCGTCACCATTGCTAAAGAATAATTTTCTTGCAGTCCTAAAAGTAATTCTTCAATTTTCCCAGTTGAAATGGGATCTAGGGCACTTGTTGGTTCATCTAATAAAATGACTTTAGGATTTACAGCTAATACTCTGGCAATACACACTCGCTGTTGTTGCCCTCCAGAAAGACCTAAAGCACTTTGATGCAGTTTATCTTTCACATCTGACCAAACTGCTGCTTGTTGTAAACTTTTTTCCACTATTTCATCTAGTTTATGCTTATCTTTTTCTCCTTGAAGCTTTAAACCAAAAACGACATTTTCATAAATGGAAAAAGGAAAAGGATTAGGCTGTTGAAAAACCATGCCGATTTCTTTTCTTAAAGTGACCGTATCTTGTTTTGGGGAGTAAATATCTTTTCCTTCATACAAAACTGTTCCCGTAATGGTCACATCAGGAATTAGGTCATTCATCCGATTTAAACTTCTTAAAAAAGTCGACTTACCACAACCTGAAG
>CAMJVA010000094.1 GCA_946409145.1 uncultured Enterococcus sp.
CCGTGTAATGTTTTAGTGGTGAGAGAATTAGATAGTGAGGAGTAAAATTTTTTAAGGTGTCTTCTTTTGGTTATTTTTTTCAGTGACGTATAATAAAGAAAAAGGAGTGAGTTAAAATGGCAGACAAATACAAAAATATTTTAGTTGCTGTGGATGAATCTGAACAAGCTCAATCAGCGTTTATTGAAGCTGTGGAAATTGCCAAACGTAATGAGGCAAAACTTTCTGTAGTGGCCATTGCTGACACGTCTAACTTATGGGGAGACGGTTATGGAGTAGGGAATATTTTACAAGCCCAAGAAGAAGCCGCTCAAATGGTTATAGACGTTTTAGTAGAAAGTTTTGGGGCTGGATTAACCATTGAAAAAATTCAAGAAACAGGCTCCCCTAAAGAAATTATCGCTAAAGATCTTCCGAAAAAAAATGGTTATGACTTAATTGTCATTGGTGCAACAGGAAAAGGCGCCATTCAAAGAGCTCTCTTAGGTTCTACCACAAGTTATGTGGTGACTCATGCTCCATGTAATGTTTTAGTAGTTAGAAGAGAAAAAGTCCCACGGGATGAATAAGATACTTAAAAAGGCTCTGCAACTTTAGAAAGTTGCAGAGCCTTTTTAAGTTAATTTTTTTCTTTAAAAATAATTTCTTGGAAGAAAAAAGCACAGGCTTGGAACAAAAGTCCAGTAGAAGTGACCCCAATCCAGCCGAAGTGTTGCCACATGGTCGTGCCTAAAAAAGAACCTACAGCCCCACCGATAAAATACATAAACATAAAGACCGTATTGTTTCGATTGCTAGTTTCTACACCTAATCCTTGGACGCGAGTTTGATTAGCCACTTGACCAAATTGATTTCCCACATCTAAAAGGACAATTCCTAAAAGTAAAATAGCTAAATGATTGCCACCAAAAAGTAATGCAGTGAAGCTAAGAGTTTCCATTAAAAGTCCTAAGGTGACAATTTTTCTTTCTGAATAATTATCAGCCAAACGTCCCACAAGAGGAGCGGCAATAGCACCAGATAGACCGAAAATGGCTAAAATTCCTGCTTCAAAAGTTCCCCAGTTGTACGCTGGACTACTAAGATAAAAAATTAAAGTGGACCAAAAAATGGAAAAAGTACCAAACATGAAAAAGCCACTGACGGCTGCTTCTTGTAATACTTTTTGGGTTTTAACTAAGTGTGGCAAACTTTTTAATGAAGCAAGATAAGAAATAGACGTGCTTCTTGTTACAACGGAGCGAGGTAATTTTAAATAAAGAAGGACGGTTAAAATTCCTATAGCACATAAGGCGATTAAATAAATCACTTTCCAAGGTAGAAAACTGGCCACAATTCCTGAAAAAGTACGCGAAAGTAAAATACCCACAAGGAGTCCGCTTAAAAGTGTTCCCATGACTTTCCCTCTATTTTTAGGACCTGCTAAAACAGCCCCATAAGGAATAATAATTTGTGGAACAATGGACAGTAAGCCAATTAAAAAAGAAGCTACAGCAAATAAATTGAAGTTTGGAGCAAAAAAAGCGGCTAAAAGAGAAATGCCTGATAAGGCCGCCATGCGAATAATTAATTTAGGCCGATCTACTACATCTCCTAAAGGGACTAAAAATAAAAGACCTAACGCATAGCCTAATTGAGTCAGCATGGTTAAAATACCAATGGAGCTAGTATTGACCCTAAAACTTTCGGCTATTTTTGTGCCAATAGGCTGAATATAATACATATTGGCCACTACAATTCCACAGGTTATAGCTAATAACCATAGGAGTGACGTTGATAAAGGGTGTTGTTTATTTTCCATTAGTTCTCCTCATTTCCAAATTTCCAAGATTTAGTGTACTGCTTCTGAAAAAAATTGTGAATAGAAAAGTAAAAATTAATCTTTTAAAAAAGCAAAAAATTCCTCTTATAAGAGCATCTTCTAAAAGAAAATTCTCTTAATAAGAGGAAAATTATTTTACAAAACAAATTTTTCTAAGGCGTAAGCAACCCCGTCTTCATTGCAATTTTTAGTCACAAAATTGGCTCTTTCTTTGACTAATGGGGCACCATTTTCCATAGCTACTCCAATGCCCGCTTCTTCAATCATGGAAAGGTCATTTTCATTGTCTCCAATGGCCATGGTTTCTTCTTTTTTGAGACCTAAATGCTCTCTAAGGTCAGCTAGTGCTTGGCCTTTTCCGGCTTTTTTATTTAAAATTTCAAAGAAGAATCTTTCAGAACGAACACAAGTATATTTTTCATAAAAATCTTCTGGAAGTTGACTTAAAGAACGATCTAATTTTTCCGGATCGTTAATGTACATCATTTTTACAATAGTATCTTCTGGGGTAATGTCTTCTGGGGTGCGGTAAGAAAGAGGTAAGGAAACCATGAAAGATTCATGGACTGTGTAACGATTAATATCTTTATTGGTGGCGATTAAACGAGGGAGATTTAATAAATGAATGTGTAAGGGAGTGAAAATTTTGCGACTCATGGCTTCAATTTCTAAATAATTACTATAAGTTAAAGAGTGACTCGTTATTATTTTTCCACTAACCGTTTGAACAAGAGAGCCATTATACGTTCCCACGTAATTATCGTCTCCAGTTAATCCCAGTTCATTTAAGTAACCAGTCACCCCAGTTAAGGGACGACCGGTACATAAAACAATTTTGACTCCTTTATCTTGGGCTTTTTTTAAAGCATTTTTGACATTTTCTGTAATTTGGCGCTGTGAATTAATTAAAGTACCGTCAATATCAATGGTGATCAGTTTAATAGACATAGTTTACTTCCTTTGTTTAATTTTTCCGTTAGCTAAATGGCTTTGGAATGCTTGGTATTGTTTTTCAAAAAGTTGACCTTGTAAAGGAGAGGATAACATTTCTTTTGGAAAATAGAAACGTTCATCTTTTTGTCCTTGACCAGTAATGGCCGCTACAATAGGGGAAACTTTTGAAAGTTCCACTAAGGTGCCGTCTTCTTCCACTAATTCAATTTGTGTCCGTTGGCTTTTGGCTTCTGGACGATAAAAATCATAAGGAAGATCGTAACTAGAATTAATGGCCGTATAATAGTCACAAGGATAACCTACTTCTTCAATGAGATCTTTTAACGTTTGTAAAACAGGCAAATCTTCTTTTGAAGAAAATTGCACTGATTTAAAAGGTTTCCGATGTAAAAAGCGAGCCGAAAGATCCGCTAAAATATAATCAGGAGCTTTTAACCATTGTAAAAAGGCAGTATTTAAAACTCCGTCATCTAAGGTTAAATAATCTTGTAAGGTGAACTCTTCTTTTAAAAAAGGCACTAAGAGTGGAGAAGAGTAATGGAAAAATTCTGGGTTTTCTTGATATAAAAAATGGGCCCGTTTTAGTAAGTGATCTAAAACAACTTCCATTCCCCGACTCACTGGATGAAAATAAACTTGAGCATACATTTGATAACGAGAAACAATATAATCTTCCACAGAATGCATGCCGCTCATTTGAAAGGCAAGACCGTGTTCATAAGGGCGAATAATTCGCAAAATTCTTGTTAGGTCAAAGGTACCATATTCTGTCCCTGTATAGTAAGCATCCCGTAATAAATAATCCATGCGATCTGCATCGATTTGACTAGAAATCATTTGCACCACTTGGGGATTAGGATAGGTTTTCGCAATAACTTGAGCAATTTTTTCAGGAAAACCAGCTTCTACTTTATTTAATACTTGATAAATTTCTGTTTCTGGTGAAGTGATAATTTGTTGGGTAATTTCTTCATGATTCGTGTGGAAAATATGTTCAAAAGTATGAGAATAAGACCCGTGGCCCACATCGTGTAAAAGAGCCGCACATAACGCAACTAAACGCTCGGAATCATCCCAACCGTCTTTTCCTAATTTTTCTTTTGGAAAATTACGGTTTAAAAAGTCCACAATGCGCCGAGTCACTTCATAAACTCCCAGACTATGGGAAAAGCGCGTATGCTCAGCCCCGTGAAAGGTAAATGAATTGGTGCCTAATTGTTTAATTCTCCGTAATCGTTGAAATTCTTTCGTGTCGATTAAATCTAAAATTACTTTATATTCCACGTGAATATAATTGTGCACAGGATCTCGAAATACTTTTTCTAAAGGAAGTCGTTGATCTTTATAAAGCATTATTTTCCCTCCTTAACTCAGTAATCATTTCATTTCTTTGGGCCATTTTTTCTAGATTCTCGTTTAAAAATTCTTGAGTACTTTTTTTCATTAACTGTTCTTTTAAAGTAGTAACATCTGGCTGTTTTTCTTGCCATTGACAAAAAACTTCGGCAAATCTTTCTTTAGCTTTTTCTACTGTCCAAATATCTTTTGAAAGATTTTTCATCACTTGAGGATTCACAGGAGGATAACCTTTTTTTCCAAAGTCTTCCTTTAAAGAAGCTTCATAAAAATGTTTGACTATTTCTCCTCGCTGTTTTTGATTACCAGAGATGGAAACATAAGCCATAACGGCAATTCCTTCTTGCAGTCTTCTTTGGGCAATGCCGGCGATTTTTTTTCCGCGAATAGAAAGATCGAATTTTCCTGGACAATAACTATCAGGAATTTCAAAAGGTAAAATTGGTTCTTCTTCAGTAGCAAAAGCTTTTTGCATAAGTTGCGTCATTAATTCGTAGGCCGCATCTACGGAAATTTTTTTGTCTGGATTAGGTAAAAATAAAGAAATATTCAAAACTCCTTCATCATTAATTACCCCAAGACCTCCAGCAGAACGCACTAAAGGAGTGTAACCCACTCGTTCAATTTCTTTAATCCCAGCACCTAAATCATTTACCCGAGTGTCTTTCATTCCTAAAATAAATGTTTTATCCAATTGCCAAAAATGTAAGAGAGGTTGTTTTTTTTCTTGGGTATAACGAAGAAAATAATCTGTTATGGCAAAGGGCAGAAATCCTTCGATGATTTTTTCATCATAAATTAACGCTTTTTCCACGGTGATACTCCCACTTTCTTGACGTTTTCATTCCTATTATAATATAACTACAGGGAAAGTTCGATTTAAAGGGCTTTTTTTATTTTTTCTTGTTTTTTTTAAGATTATTTTTAGACTGGAATAAAATTTTATTTTTAAAAACCTTACTTTTTGCTTACTAGTTAGGAAAAGGAGGCTTTTCTTCCTTTTCTGACGGAAAATTTGACAAATTAAGCTAAACCACAGAAAATAAAGAAAAAAAGTACAAGGATGATGTCACTTGGAAGTTAAAAATGGACAAAAAATTGCCATTCATTTAGAAACACAAATGACCCAACAAGGGCAAAATGAAAAATTTGTCTTAGATGTCCCAGGACAATTAGTAAAAATTGGGACGACCATTTATATTCGTTATGAAGAAATCGTCGAAACAGGAGAAAAAATTCCCGTCACCGTTAAAATTCAACCAGAAGGCCCTGTGCAAATTATGCGAGGAAAAGAAACCCATAGTCGGCTAAAATTCTTATACGAAACCACTCTTTCCATGCCTTACCCAACACCTTATGGAGTGTTTACCATTGAAAGCTTTACGAAAAATTTGCATTTTTCCTTAAAAGATAAACCATTTTCTGGCACTTTAATGTTAGACTATGATTTATTTTTGCAAAATGAAAAATTAGGCTCCTATGAAATGCGCTTAAGCTTCACGGCTTAAAGAAATTTTTTTGTTTTAAAAGGAAACATTTACTTTCATTTTTAAATATTGTATGATAAATTGCAGACTGGGAAAGGACGTGTCACATTTGGAAATTGAAGGATTAGAGAACCAACCGAAAGAAGAACTTTCCATGATTGAAGTAGCACACGCTATTTTAGAACAAAAAGGGGAAGTTATGGAGTTTACGGATCTTGTAAACCAGATCCAAACTTATTTGAACAAAGCCAATCAAGACGTACGGGAAGAATTAGCCCAATTTTATACAGATTTAAACATTGACGGCAGTTTTATTTCCTTAGGGGATAACCGTTGGGGATTACGTTCTTGGTATCCAATCGACTCTATTGACGAAGAAGTAACTCATGGAGCAGATGAAGATGAAGAAGATCAACCAAAACGTAAAAAACGTAAAAAAGTTAATGCTTTCTTAGCCAATGATGAAGATGCAATTGATTATAACGATGATGATCCAGAAGATACAGATTTAACCGATGATGACGATGATGATGATTTATATGATGACGATGACGACGAAGAAGAAGAAATCGCCGCTTATAATTCTGATTTAAAAGAAATCGGTGCTGATGACGTTTCTGATGATGAAGAAGAAGTTCCTGGAGGCGTTGAAGAAGAATTAACTATTGTAGAAGACGATGATGATTTATTCGACGACGATGACGAGGAAGAAGAAGAAAAAATCAAATAATAA
>CAMJVA010000095.1 GCA_946409145.1 uncultured Enterococcus sp.
CGGTTGACGTGATCCACTTCATTGACAATTCGTACGGAAATTTTTTGCAAAATGTCCCAAGGAATTCTTGCAAAATCTGCAGTCATTCCGTCAATAGAAGTAATGGCGCGAATACCAATAGTGTAATCGTAAGTGCGGTTATCACCCATGACCCCAACGGAACGAATGCCAGGTAACACGGTGAAATATTGCCAAATGTCTCGATCAAGACCGGCTTTTTTAATTTCTTCTCTTAAAATCCAATCTGATTCTCTAACGATTTCCAGTTTTTCTTCTGAAATTTCGCCTAAAACGCGAATACCAAGACCAGGTCCTGGGAAAGGTTGGCGCCAAACAATATCATCTGGCATTCCAAGTTTTGTTCCTACTTCACGGACTTCATCTTTAAATAAAGTATTTAAAGGTTCAATAAGTTTAAAGGTCATATCTTCAGGAAGGCCGCCTACATTGTGGTGAGATTTAATTGTTTGAGCTGTTTCGGTGCCACTTTCAATTACGTCTGTATAAAGGGTTCCTTGAGCTAAAAAGTCAATGCCTTTTTCTCCAGCTAATTTAATAGCTTCGTCGTTAAAGACGTAAACAAATTCATTACCGATAATTTTTCGTTTTTGTTCAGGATCAGAAACTCCAGCTAATTTATCTAAGAAACGTTTTTGGGCGTCTACTTTAATAATATTTAGACCGAATTTCCCACCTAAAGTGTCCATTACTTGTTGGGCTTCATTTTTTCTTAACAGTCCGTGGTCCACAAAGACACACGTTAATTGGTCTCCAATGGCTTTTTGTAAAAGAACCCCTACAACGGAACTATCTACTCCGCCAGATAAAGCGAGTAAGACTTTTTTGTCTCCTACTGTTTGTTGAATATCAGCAATTTTTTCTTCAATAAAATCATTCATGGTCCAACTGCCTTTGCATCCACACACATCTTTAGCGAAATGGCGTAAAACTTCATTGCCATATTCAGAATGTCTGACTTCTGCGTGGAATTGAATGCCATAAAATTTTCGTTTTGGATCTTCAACTGCAGCAATAGGACAATCTGCACTGGTTCCCACAACGGAAAAACCTGGTGCTGCTTTGGTGACTAAATCTCCATGACTCATCCAAACAGTTTGCACTTCTGGAGTGCCTTTAAATAAAGTAGCATCTTCTGTGTGACGAAGTTCTGCTTTACCATACTCTCTGTTATGAGCAGGTTCTACAGTGCCGCCTAAATTATAAGTTAGAAGTTGCATTCCATAACAAATGCCTAAAATAGGAATTCCTAATTCATAAATTTCTTGGTCAATGGAAAAAGCACCTTCGTCATAAACGCTATTTGGTCCGCCGGAAAAAATAATTCCTTTAGGGGCCATTTCCTTAATTTCTGCTGCAGTAACCCTGTGACTAATGAGCTCAGAATAAACGCCAAATTCCCGAATTCTCCGGGTAATCAGTTGATTATATTGGCTACCGTAATCTAAAACGACGATTTTTTCCAAGTCCTGGGTTAATTTGTTTCCCACGTGTCATCACCTTTTCCTTTTTTATTTTTTTACAAGAGTCTTTTCTGAAAATTTACCTGTATTTTCTTTGTAAGTCAACCTTTTTAAGTCTTCTCTAATATTTTCGTAAATAAATTTCGTCAATAATATGATGATCTGTCTTGTGCAAGATAATATCAGCGCGATTTCTCGTGGGTAAAATGTATTGGGTTAAATTAGGTAAATTCACTGTATCCCAGACATTTCTCGCCATATTAAAGGCTTCATCTTTGGTCCATTGAGTAAATTGGTAGTAATAATTTTCTGGTTTATCTTTGGCATAATCAAGTAACGCCCCAAAGCGATCTAAATACCATTTTTCAATTAAATTAGGGGCGGCATCTACAAAAATGGAAAAATCAAAAAAGTCAGAGACATAAATTTGTTGGTTAGCCGGAAGTTGTAAAGTGTTAATCCCTTCCACAATTAAAATATCAGGTTGAGTAATCACTTCGTATTCATCAGGAATAATATCATAGACTTCGTGAGAGTAAAGAGGGGCTTTAATTTCTTCTTGGCCTGATTTTACTTCATTTAAAAAAGTAATCAGTCGCTCCATGTTGTAACTTTCAGGAAATCCTTTTTTATCCATAATTCCTTTTTCGTTTAACACGTGATTAGGATATAAAAAACCGTCAGTGGTAATCAGTTCCACACTTCGTCTTTTAAAAGTACGCTGCAAAATAATTTGTAAAAGTCGGGCAGTGGTACTTTTTCCCACAGCTACAGAACCGGCAATGCCAATAATAAAGGGAGGAACCGTTTGATAGCGATGTAAAAATAATCCCTTACTTAATTGTAAAGACTCAAATTCTTTCATATAAAGATGAATCAAATGCGTTAAAGGAACATAAATATCTTTTACATCTTGTAAAGAAATTTTATCATTGAAACCTTTGATTTTTTGTAATTCTTCTTCCGTAATTAAGAGCAAGCTGTCTTTGTAAAAATGTTGCCATTCTTTTCGTTTAATGGCGTTATAGTTTAAGTAATCTTCCATAATTTCCTCCTGAGAAAACTTCTAGTGTATTTTAGCATAATTTTTTAAAAAAAGAGACGAAAAACCATGAAAAAAATAGCACAGTTTTTAAAAAGTGTTACTATTCGAGAGATTCTTGAAATTATGCTAAGATAAATGGGAAGAAAAGGTTTTATTTGAGATGAATTAACTTTAAGGAGGAATACAGAATGAAAAAAGTCGTTTTATTTGGTGATAGCTTAACTGCTGGATTTAATGGGGAAAAAACTACGAATATTGTGACGGAAAATGTCACCCAAGATTTAATCAATATGGGCTATCCCATGACAGTGATTAACAAAGGAAAAATCGGCGATACTACAAGTGATGCCTTAAGTCGGTTAAATGAAGTCCTAGGAGAAAATCCTGATTACGTCACGATTTTCTTTGGAAATGATTTATCCCATGGCGCCATTAGTAAAGAAGTATATTTAAAAAATATTCAAGCAATGGTGGAAATGATTGGTAAAGACAAAGTGATTTTAATCGCTCCTGCTTATGTGGATCCCAAATTACACAATGTGGACCGCAAAGGGGAAGACATTCACGCTTATGGAAAAGTGTTAATGGATTACGCTAAAGAAAATGACATTTCTCATATTGATATGGCTTATCGTATGACAGTCTATCCTGCAGCCAGAGAATTTTTACAAAAAGACGGCTTGCATTTTTCTAAAGAAGGAAACGAATTATTTGCCAGTTTAATTGCGAAACATGTTAAACTTTTAGAAATGGCAAAAGAAATCTAAAAAACAATAACCAAGAACCAAGGAGAAAAAATGACAGAACATTACTACACTAATCAGCCTTCAACAGAACACGATTTTTCCACGTTTTCTTCTGAATTAAGAGGGAAAAAATTCACTTTTTTAACCGATAGTGGGGTTTTTTCTAAACATCGAGTGGACTATGGTTCACAGGTTTTAATTGAAACTTTTGACCCAAGTATTTTACCTAGTGGTACCTTACTTGATGTAGGGTGTGGCTATGGTCCTATGGGGTTGAGTTTTGCTTCTGAAGTGTCCCAAGTGGAAATGATTGATGTAAATGAACGCTCTGTAGCTTTAGCAAAAGAGAATGCTTTGAAAAATCACATTACCAATGCTCACATTCACGTGAGTTATCTCTATGACAATCTTTTAGAAAAAGAGTATGCAGGAATTATTTCTAATCCTCCTGTTAGAGCGGGGAAAAAAGTCGTCACAGAAATTTTAACAAGTAGTTTTTCTCTTTTGAAAAAAGGCGGGGCTTTAACCATTGTGCTTCAGAAAAAACAAGGCGCCCCTAGTGCAGAAAAAACCATGAAAGACACCTTTGGAAATGTAGAAATTTTAAAAAGAGACAAGGGCTATTACATTTTACAAAGTATTAAAATGGAATAATTTGAAAAAAAGTGATTCCACCAATGAAGTGTTACAAAGAAAAAACAGTCTAAGTAATAGGCAAGTTAAATAAAAAAACGAAAAGGACTCTCTTAATTTAAGAAAGCCCTTTTTTTCCGAACTATATCCAGTGTTTTTGTAAAAACAAGAAAAGTTTTCTACCCAAGATAGGGGATTATTTGCTAAACTAGATGTCGTTGAAACGAAAAAATAAATAACTATTTCACATAATGGTGTCACCAGAGATTCAGTTTTATTTTAGGGAAAAAACGAATTGTCGAAAACCCTTTGACAACGTTTTCATAACATGGTAATTTTATTAGGCAGATAACATCTATAAGGTAGAAAGCCTTAGAAAGAAGGGGAGAACATGCGTTTAGTAGATTTAATTGAGAAAAAAAGAGACGGCGGCGTGTTAACCAAAGAAGAAATTGAATTTTTTATTACTGGTTACACCAAAGGAGAACTTCCTGATTACCAAGTGAGTGCTTTACTCATGGCGATTTTTTATGAAGATATGACCGATGAAGAAATAACGGAATTGACTAAAGCCATGGCTTATTCTGGGGACACAGTGGATTTAAGTGACATTGCTGGAGTAAAAGTGGATAAACATTCTACTGGTGGTGTGGGAGACACTACGACTTTAGTGTTAGCCCCTCTTGTAGCAGCATGTGGGGTGCCAGTGGCTAAAATGAGTGGCCGTGGTTTAGGACACACTGGAGGAACTTTAGATAAATTAGAAGCTATTCCAGGGTTTAAAGTAGAAATGGAAAAAGAAGATTTTATTAAACAAGTGAATGAAATCAATGTAGCAGTTATTGGACAATCTGGGGATTTAGCTCCAGCGGATAAAAAATTATACGCTTTAAGAGACGTGACAGCCACAGTAGACTCTATTCCATTAATTGCCAGTTCCATTATGAGTAAAAAAATTGCCGCAGGAGCCGACGCCATTGTTTTAGATGTGACTTGTGGTGAAGGGGCCTTTATGAAAAATTTGGAAGATGCTAAGCGTCTTTCTCACACGATGGTGCGCATTGGGAAATTAGCCAATCGTCAAACTATGGCCATTATTTCTGACATGAGTGAACCTTTAGGATTGGCTATTGGGAATGCTTTAGAAATTTATGAGGCCATTGAAGCTTTAAAAGGAAATGGTCCCAAAGATTTAATGGAATTAGTTTATGTTTTAGGCAGTCAAATGGTTGTTTTAGGGAAAAAAGCCAAAACCTTAGACGAAGCTCGGGAACTTTTAGCGGAAAAATTAGCCTCAGGAGAAGCCTTAGAACGTTTCAAAGAAATGGTGAAAGCTCAAGGAGGAGACGTTAGTTACGTGGATCATCCGGAAAAATTATTAACGGCTCCAGTTAAAAAAGAATTTTTAGCTGAAAAATCTGGAATCATTCACGAAATGGTCGCTAATGAAATCGGGATTGCTGCGATGCTTTTAGGAGCAGGTCGCCAAACAAAAGAAGATATTATTGATCCTGCAGTAGGCTTGATGCTTCATAAAAAAGTTGGAGACAAGGTGGAAAAAGGAGAAAGTATCTTAACGATTTACGCTAAAGATGATAAGACCAAAGAAACAGAAAAACTCCTTTCACAAAACATCATCATTGGCAGTTCTGCCGTGGAAACACAACTGATCCATGATATAATTACAGAGTAGAAAAAATAATTTTTCAAGAAAGGATTTTATTATGTTAAATCAAATGATCGACCATACTATTTTAAAAGCAGACGCTACAGAACTTGAGGTTTTACAAGTGATTGATGAAGCCAAAGAGCATCATTTTTGGTCTGTGTGCATTAATCCAACTTGGGTAAAATTAGCGAAAGAAAAATTACAAGGAACAGATGTAAAAGTATGTACGGTGATTGGTTTTCCTTTAGGAGCCAATACAAGTGAAGTAAAAGCTTATGAAACAAAAGATGCTATTTTAAATGGTGCCAATGAAGTGGATATGGTCATTAACCTTGGAGCTTTAAAAGGAGAAGACTATAAAACCGTTCAAGAAGACATTGAAGCGGTGGTAAAAGCCGCTGAAGGAACGTTAGTAAAAGTCATTATTGAAAGTGCTCTTTTATCTGATGAACAAATTGTGAAAGCTTGTGAATTAGCGAAAGCTGCTGGAGCTGATTTTGTTAAAACTTCTACTGGTTTTGCTAAAGAAGGTGGTGCTTCTACTCACGCTGTGAAAATTATGCGGGAAACTGTAGGAGATGCTCTTGGAGTGAAAGCTTCTGGAGGTATTCATTCTTACGAAGAGGCCAAAGCCATGGTAGATGCTGGTGCTTCTAGAATTGGGAGATCGGAAGAGCGTCGTGTAGGGAAAGAGTGTAGATCTCGGTGG
>CAMJVA010000096.1 GCA_946409145.1 uncultured Enterococcus sp.
GAGATTTCCATTGGTGACTGGAGTTCAGACGTGTGCTCTTCCGATCTAAGCCCCTTTAGCTCGTACTGCAAAAATTGATTTTTCCCAGATTGAAAAAGTGGAAAGCTTGACAGAAATGCCAGAAAACAAAGTCCGCATTGCTGGAACGGCTACTAATCATTATTTGACTGGACGATTTAGCATAGAAGGACAAGCTAGTGAGCTTTTTGTTTATCGTAAAAGCCCTGTCTTTTTGAAAATTACCACGAAAGATAAAATCTATTATTTCGCTGATAAGGACCCAGAAAAGACAGAAAAAGCTATTGAAATATTGGAAAGTGAGCTGAAAAATAAGTAGTTTCTGGAAAAAATTATTTAGATAATCAAGTTGTTTAAACAATCGTTCCATAAAACAGATAATTTTTCTTGAAAAATAGTTCTTAAAAAATGACCACAAGAAAACAAACCAAGGAGAAGTCACTTTCCCTGAACGATAAATGTTAAAATAAAAACTTTCGATAGTTTTCTTTTGGAAAAGGCAAGTTTTCCTAGTACCCTTTAAACTTTCTAAAATATGTAACATGGCGGTTTCCCTTAATAATAGTGTATCGTCACCAAAATTTTTATAATACGCTAAAGTTCTCTTTTCAATAGTTGAAACTTTTAAATTACAAAATTGTTCGCTACTTAAGGAACTGGTTTTCATAAAAACTCCCCCTCTACTTATTTATACGTTTGAGAGAGAAAAAAGTGTTCTCTAAAAAGGAAAAATATTAAAAAAAGTTGTCGCAAAAAATTTTGCAACAACTTTTTTGTTTCAATTGTTTACCCATTGAGCGACTTGTTCTTCATGACTTTCTATCCAATCTTTCGCTGCTTTTTCTGGCGTTTCTCCATTACTTACAGCTAACATTACTTCTTCCATGTCTTCTTGTTCCCAATGGAAATTATCAAGAATAGTATACGCTTCTGGAAAATCTTCTTTGAAACCTTCTCTGACCATAGTATGAATGCTTTCCGCCTCTCCCATGATTCCTTTTGGATCAGTTAAATATTTCAAATCATATTTAGCAAACATCCAGTGAGGAGACCAACCAGTAATGACAATTTCTTCTTGGTTTTTAATGGCTTTATCTAAAGCGACTGTCATGGCTCCAGATGAAGAAGCAACTAAATTCCAATCTGATAAATTATCATAAGCTCCCATAGTATTCTCAGCTGTTTTCATAATACCAGCGCCTGGCTCTATTCCAGTAACTTTTTTCCCCGCTTCTGTATTTAAATCTTCAATCGAGTTAACAGACATATAACTTGGAACTACAATTCCCAATTTAGCTCCAGCTAAATTTTCTCCTAAGTCTTCCAGTTGATCTTTATATTTTTCATACTGAGCTTCATGGGTTGTAGGTAACCAAGCTGCGACCATTCCATCAGTTTCTTTGTTTGCCACAGATTGCCACATCACCGTCATATCTAAAGGAGTTAATTCTACCTCGTACCCTTCTTGTTCCAAAACTTTTGCAACTACATTGGTCGATGCTATTTCCGTATCCCATTCTACATAAGACAAATGGATTTTCCCTTTACTTGTACTTGTTGAAGGTAAAATAATACTTCCTATAATTAGCATAACTAGCACTAAAGTTCCTACACCACTTATCCATTTCCCTTTTTTAGTTTTCAAAAAACCAACGTGTGTTTTATTTCTTTTTGGTTGGTTTAATTTTTGGGTAAATCGATCAATAATAATCGCTAAAATAACCAAAGATAAGCCGTTAACAAATCCTTTTCCTACTTGAGCTTGTTGCAAAGCAGATAAGACGCCTCGACCTAATCCTGGTGCGCCAATCATTGAAGCTGTGACAACCATGGACAAGGCTAACATCATGGTTTGATTGACTCCTGCCATAATGGTTCCTTTAGCAAGAGGTAATTCTAGTTTAAATAATTTTTGGCGTGCAGTTCCTCCAAAAGAATCACTTGCTTCCACTAATTCACTAGGAATTTGTCGAATGCCTAAGTTGGTCATTCTCACAGTTGGTGGTAAAGCAAAAATAACTGATGCAAAAACACCTGGAACCATCCCAATTCCAAAAAACGCTACCGCTGGAATTAAGTAAACAAAAGCTGGCATTGTCTGCATAAAATCAAGGACAGGAGCTAAAATTGCATTGGCTTTTTTACTTTTAGCCATTAAAATCCCCAAAGGAATCCCAATCACTACAGAAACTATACTGGCTAATAAAACTAAAGTGACTGTATTCATTAAATCTGTCCATAATCCTTGATTGTATATAAATAGTAAACCAAAAAATGTTAATAGGCCTAAACCAATTTTTTTCTTACTTAAAAAGAAAGCTAATCCTGTTAAAAGAACAATCCATAATAATGGTGGTAACCAAAGTAAAAAATTTGTAATAACATCCATTAAAGACTGTCCCAAACTTTGAATAATAGAAAAAAGTCCAGAAAAAGTATTGGTTAGCCAATCGGTAAAACTTTCTACCCATTGATCCACTGGAATTGTTTGTTGTAATATGCTCATTTTATATCTCCTCCTTGTGGGAATCTGATTGACTTAGAGCTTCAATAACGCTGCCTCTAATGACAACTCCTTTTAATTTATCCTTTTCATCCACTACAGCAAGAGGAGCCTCTGCATCTTTAATGACATTAAAAATATCTGTAACTAACATCTCTTCAGAAATTTTAATCACATTTTTATCAATCATATCTTTTAAGTTTAAATTTTCTTTTCTAGCTTTAAAAGCATTTAAGGCAGTTAAACTTCCTTTTAGTTGGCGTTTTTTATCTACTGCTAAAAGCATACTGACCCCTTCTTTACGCATGCGATTTAAAGCTACATTTGGACCATCCATTTCAATATTCATCGTAATAGCTGGTTCCATAATATTTTTTGCCATGAGAACCTTAGAACGATCCACATCTTCAACAAAATCTTTCACATATTGATTTGCAGGATTGGTTAAAATTTCTTCTCCTGTACCAATTTGCATAATTTGACCATCTTTCATTAAAGCAATACGATCTCCAATTCGTAAAGCTTCATTTAAATCATGGGTAATAAAAATAATGGTTTTTTTAACATTTTCTTGTAAATCTAATAACTCATCTTGCATTTCTCGACGAATTAAAGGATCGAGTGCAGAAAAGGCTTCATCCATTAATAATATTTCAGGATCATTAGCTAATGCCCTAGCAAGCCCAACTCTTTGTTGCATTCCGCCTGATAATTGATCTGGATATTGATCTTTGAAAGAAAGCAGACTGGAATTTTCTAAAGCTTTTTCGGCTTTTGCTTTTCGTTCATTTTTAGGAACACCTCTAAGCTCTAAACCTAATTCCGTATTTTCTAAAATTGTCCGATGAGGAAATAAGGCAAAACTCTGAAAAACCATATTAATTTTATGACGACGAACTTCTTGTAATTCTTCTTTTTTCATCTTAGCTATATTCACATCGTCTATATAAATTTCTCCACTGGTTGGTTCAATTAAACGATTTAAAAGACGAATTAACGTAGATTTTCCTGACCCAGAAAGGCCCATAATAACAAAAATTTCTCCTTCTTCTACTTCAAAATTTGCATTATAAACTCCAACTGTTGATCCAGTTTTTTGCAAAATTTCAGTTTTTGATTTTTTGTTTTTCATCATTTCTAGAGCTTGTTGTTGCTTTTTACCAAAAACTTTTGTTAGTTGTGTTACTTTTACTTTTACCACTTTTCATCCTCCTTTTATATTTTCAGATAATATTCATGGTTATTTTCATTTTTTTCATGACTGTTTCGTCTTAAAAAAATATTTCCCTGAAAAAACTGACCACACTAGTTTAACAACATGTGGTCAGTTTGTCAAAAAAAAAAGAGATAAAAGATAATTTTATTCTTATCTCTTGTCTCTTATCTCTTTTTTAATTCAGCTCTATATTTTTCGGATAAAAAAAGTGTTGCATTCTCTGAAATACTAACTCTTCTCCCACAAAAAATACTGTTTCTCCCACTTCAAATTTAGCATAAGGACCAGGAGATAACAATAAGCGATCTTCATGTTGAATCGCTACTACTGTGGCTCCTGTTTCTTGCCAAATATTTAATTCACCAATGGATTGATTTAAATGTACTGCTTTGTCATCTAATACAATTTCATATGGGACAAAAGGAGCAGTTTGATGGCGAATTTTTGTTTGAGAAACTAAAGTATCTAGAAGTGTAGAAAAGTTTTCTAATTCCTCTTGTTGACGGTTCACACTATTTAAAATTTCTTGTTTTAAATCTTGAATGGAAGACACATCATGATATTGAATTAAATATGATTTAGCTTTTTCTTTTGAGGCCACATAAGCACCACTACCATGTCGAACTTCCATAATTCCTAGATCTACTAAAACATTTATGGCTTTTCGCGCAGTTTCAGGTGAAGTATTAAAATTGCTCGCTAAAGTGGATCGGGCATGAATTTTTTCCCCTTCATGATAACGATTTTCCACAATACGTTCAGCTATGGCTACAGCAATTTGCTGATAGCGTGGGACAACTAATTTCTTTTTGGCCATCTTAACACTGTCCTTTCCTATTATCGAGGAAGTAAAAATGAATAACCTTACTTTTTAAAAGCCGTAGCTAATAATTTTTCACACAATTCATTATAATTAATGCCCACTACTTGAGCTTCTTGAGGTAAAAGAGACGTTGGGGTCATCCCTGGTAAAGTGTTGGCTTCAATAAATTGAATGTCTTTGTTTTCTCCTAGCATAAAGTCAACGCGGCAATAGCCAGAAAGCTCTAAAACTTTAAAAGATTTTACTGCTAATTCTTGCATTTTTTTAGTAGTGGCTTCATCCAGTTCCGCTGGAGTCACTTCTTTTGTTGCTCCCGCTTGATATTTATTGGCATAATCATAAAATCCTTTTAAAGGAATAATTTCAATTAAAGGAAGGGCCACTCCTTCAATAACGCCTACAGAAAATTCTCGACCTAAAACTTTTTTCTCTACTAAAACTTTGGCACTATATTCCTTAGCCTCCATTAAAGCTTGGGTCATTTGACTTAGTTCGTCCACCATTTGAATACCTATGGAACTTCCATTATCTAAAGGTTTTACAACACAGGGATAAGTCACCTGATCTAAAAATTCTGCCAAATCACTTTCTTCATCATAAATCCAATAATCAGGTGTGGGAATATTTTCTAAAGCCACTAATTTTTTGGCTAAAATTTTATCCATAGCAAGAGCAGAACCTTTATAACCACTTCCTGTATAAGGAATGTGATATAAATCAAGTAGGGCTTGAATTTGGCCATTTTCCCCAATTCCTCCGTGTAAGGCTAAAAAGACCCCATCAGCACTTTGACATAAAGAAATCACATTAGGTCCCACTAAAGCAGAAAGTTCAGGATGAGCAGCTTTTAAAGCTTCTAAATCTGGGGCAGTATGAGACACCATAGCTTCTGGTTTTACTTTGCCAAATTTTTCGTAGGCTTTAGAAAAATCACTTTCTTCTGGTAAGCCTAAAAAAACATCTAATAAGAGAGCTTCATGACCATTTTCTTCTAAGGCTTTTAAAATTTGTGCTCCAGATGACCAAGAAACATCCCGTTCATCACTTAATCCTCCAGCTAATACAACGACTTTCATTTTTCTATCCCCTTATAATTTTTTTCCTAAAATAGCTAAATCGTAATTTTTATTATTCATTTGGGCAACTTGCGGCAGCTGACCATAAGTCTTGTAGCCGTTTTTTTCAAATAAATGAATACTTTTTTGATTACTGGTAAAAATAAAAGCCAGTAACGTGGTAATGCCTATTTTTCTGGCTTCTTTTTCTAAAAATAAAAGAGCTTGATACCCTAATCCTTGGCCTTGAGTTTTTTCCGTTAAATAAAGACTCACTTCAGCCGTGTTTTGATACCCTTCTCGGCCATAAAAATCACTTAAAGAACAGTAACCAACGATTTCATTTCCAATAAATAAAGTATACATAGGACGATTTTTTTGATGCTTGGCTAAAAAAGTTTCAAAAGAAGTTGTGGTTTCTTGGGCCACACTAGCGGTGATGCCACCTTTTTTAATCGCTTCATTATAAATCTGGGCTAAACTTTTTAAATCTTCTTTTTTAGTAAGTTGAAATATTAAGGTCAAGATTGTTCCTTCTTCACTAATTAGTTTACTCCTTTAAAAATTTACCAAAAATCTGGAAAAATACAAGAGTTTT
>CAMJVA010000097.1 GCA_946409145.1 uncultured Enterococcus sp.
AAACATTGTGGCTCAAGGGAAAAATATTATTTTAGCCATGAATGAGCAAAAAGTTAAAACGCTTATTTGGATTTCTACTTTAGGAATTTATGACGAAGTTCCAGGGAATTTTGGAAAATGGAATCACAAAATGCTTGATGGAACTTATCTAGACACTTATAGTCAAGCGGCTAAAGTAATTGAAAATAGTTCCTTAAACTGGACGATTATTCGTCCTGCTTGGTTAACGGATAAAGATGAAGTGGATTACGAGCTCACTGAAAAAGGGGAAGCATTTAAAGGGACGGAAGTTTCAAGAAAAAGTATCGCCGATTTAGTTATAAAAATCATTGAAAATCCAGAAAACTACACTCATCATTCCCTAGGAGTCAATAAAGAAAACACAGATGGCGACAAACCAAGTTGGTATTAAAATAAGTCACACAGAGAAAATTTTTATATTTTTCTCTGTGTGACGTTATTTTTTTTATGCCAAAAATAATAAATCAGGGATAAAAAAACAAAAAAGCGTTATAAAAAAAGAAATTGATGATAATTTTTTAACAATTAAATTAAATTGTTTATGTTTTTTAATTTATTTGTTTTTATTTCTTGTAAATCTTGCTAAACTGGTTTTGTAAAAGTGCTACGTCGCTAAGAAAGGGGTTTTTCAGATGAAACTACTTCTTTTTTTTCTACTTGCTTCTGTCGCTACTTTTGGTAAAGGCATGATTAACTTGTTATTAATGGAGCTAACCACCCCTTACGAAGAGCTGTTTTTTTTCAAGATGATCACAGCTATAGGTCTTTGTGGCGCCATTTTCTTTAGCTATCTGATTATGTTGAAGAAAAACAAACGTCAAAGTAAAGAAAACTAAGAAACAGACACTAAAAAAATAAGCGTCTCCTTTTCTAGGAGGCGCTTGTTTTTAACTTAAAAAGAAAGCTAGATCTTTTTAAGTTTACTTTAAGTAAAAGGTGCTATACTTAAAGTAATTCATCAATAAAGGAGCTAATAATTTTATGCAGACGATTGAAAATGATCAGTTTTTAGTGGAAATTAACGAGCTAGGAGCCACCTTACACCGAATTTATGACAAAAAGAAAAAAATTGATTACTTATGGGATGGCAATCCTAGTGTTTGGCCAAAACAAGCACCTAATCTTTTCCCTTCTATTGGAAAAACCATGGACGATCATTATTTAATTGATGGAAAAACTTATGAAATGCCACATCATGGTTTTGTAACGGAAGAAACTTTTTTACCAGAAAAAAATACTGAAAATCGCATTGCTTATTCTTTAAAGGCAAACGAAAGAACGAAAGGTTTCTTTCCATTTGATTTTAAATTAACGATTACTTACGAATTAGTAAACAATACCCTCCGCTTAGAACATTTAGTGGAAAATAAAGGAGACGATTTTACTTTTTCTTTAGGGGCACATCCTGGATTTAACGTACCGATTAATGGGACAGGTACCTTTACTGATTATTATTTAACCTTTAACAAGGGTGAAAAATTAACCCAACACGAAATTGCTTTTCACGATACTTTCCCTTATCGCACAGGAAAAATTATTCCAGTGGAAGATTTTAAAGAAGGAAAATTACCTTTAACCCACGAATTTTTCACTAAGGGCTTGGTTATTTTAGATGAAAGCAATCATTTAAATGAAGTCACTTTACAAAGCAAAGCAGATGAACACAAAATCACTCTTTCTTTCCCTGATTTTCCACAGCTTTGTCTTTGGACAAAAGATATTCCTGAAGCTAGTTTCTTATGCTTAGAACCTTTTTACGGCATGCCTGATGTTTACGGAAAAGAAATAGATCTTTTTGAAAAACCTGGAAATTGTTTCTTAAAAGGGAACTCAAGTCGTTCCTTTAACACAACCATTACTTTTGAATAGGAGAATAAATATGTTTAAAACAGTAGCCTCTAACCTTTATCTTGGTGCCAATAATCCTGGAATTAAAGAGGGAATTGCAACGATTGAAAAAGCAGGAATTTTTTCTGATGTTCCTTTTGTAAAAGTTCCAGAAGTTTTACTTGGAACAAAAGACGAAAATCCAAAAATGTTGTACTACACGGATGTTTATGATCATTTGAAAAAATTAGCCGCTCTTTATGAAGAAATTCCTGAAAAAAAATTATTAGTAGGTGGCGATCACGCTATTGGAATTGTCACAGCCGCCCACTCTTTAAATGAAAATGACCATCTTGGAGTGGTTTGGGTAGATGCTCACGCTGATATTAACACAGACGACATTACTAACAGTGGACATATTCACGGAATGCCTGTTGCCGCCCTTTTGGGACTGGGTGATAAAGCTTTAGCCAACTTTGTCAAAAAAGGTCGCCAGTTAAAACCAGAAAATCTTGTTTACATTGGTTTACGTGATGTGGAACCAGAAGAACAAAAACTCTTAGATGAAATGAATATTTTACATTATCCTTACGAAAAAGTTGTCAACATGGGACTAGAAAATGTCTTAAAAGAAATTAATGACCATTTTGCGAAAAATAATGTTACTAAAATTCACGTTTCTTACGATTTAGATTCTGCTGACCCTACTTTAGTACCAGGAGTAACGACACCTGTTCCAGGAGGATTTAATCTTTCTGAAACCAAAGAAATTTTAAATAATTTCTATGACCACTATGAGGTTGTTAACATGGACATTGTGGAATTTAATCCACAAAATGATCAAGAGGACAAAACCTTGAACTTCTTTAAAGAAATTTATCAAAATGTGAGAATTTAATTCTCGATGAAAAAAAGGTGAAGCTTTCACGGCTTCACCTTTTTATTATTCTGTTAATTCAAAATCGTAAGCTGGAATCCCGAAGAAATCTGTTAATAAAGCATTGGTGTTATCCCACACTTCTTTTAAGCTGCATTCTTCTTTTTTAATAGGGAATTTTTTCGCTCCCTTAGCAAAAGTAGTTTTAAAACTATCTTCTGATACTTGAACGGCGTCTTTACCTTTTTCTAAAAAGACTGCTTCTTCACCAATTCCCACAGGTTCAACTTTTTCCCGCCAGCCATTTTTCAAGGCGATAGCTTGGGTTAAATGAACGGCATCAAGTTGATCCGATGTGGCTTGGGTGCCATCTGGAAAATTAATCGTATACGTGACACAATTTAGCAAACCACAAGCATTACAGCCACCTTCAACTAAGAAAAATTTACTTTCAATATTTATTTTATTCATCACAATCGCTCCTTTTTCATCGCCTCAAGTATAGCACAATTTTTGATGAAAAGAAGCGAAAAAATCATCGTTTTTTTAATAAGTAGTATTCTAAATTTTTTTAAAAAAAACCGCTTTTCTTTTTTTCCAAAAGTTAAAAAGTGTTTTTTACTCTCTTTCTTTTTAGCTTTTGTTTATAATAAGAAAGAAAGGATGATGATTATGAGAATTGCCATAGCAGGAGCTGGAGCCATGGGCAGTCGTTTTGCCCTAATGTTAAAAAAAACCGATAATGAACTTATTTTAATCGACCAATGGAAAGAACACGTAGAAAAAATTCGACACTCTGGTTTAAAAGCGGATTTTAATGGAAAAGAAGTGATAGAAAACTTTGACATTTTTACTCCAGAGGAATTAACAGACCAACATCAAGCCATTGATTTAGTCATTGTCTTCACTAAATCCAACCAATTAGAAAAAATGTTTCAAGCGATTACTCCACTTTTAACTGAAAACACCCACGTTTTAAGCCTTCTTAATGGTTTAGGCCACACAGAAGTTTTAGAAAAATTTGTTCCTAAGAAAAATATTTTAGTTGGTGTTACTATGTGGTCAGCAGGTCTTTTAGGTCCTGGAGAAGTGGTTTTAACAGGTAGTGGCAGTATTTTATTACAAAATATTGCTCCTCAAGGAGAAAGTTTTGCCAAAAAAGTTGTCCAAGTATTTAATGAAGGAAATCTTTTTGCTAGTTACAGCGAAAATGTCACCTATAGTATTTGGGAAAAAGCTTGCGTTAACGGTACATTAAACGCTTTATGTACTCTTTTGGAATGTAATATTGGAGATTTAGGAAAATTACCTACCACCCATGAGATGATTAAAAATATTTTAGCGGAATTTGCCTTAGTTGCAGAAAAAGAAAATGTTTCTTTAAATCAAGAAGAAGTTTTCCAAAAAATTATAGCTACTTTTGATCCTTCCGTTGCCGGGGATCACTTCCCTTCCATGTATCAAGATTTAATTTTACATCATCGGAAAACAGAAATTGACTATATTAACGGCGCCGTGATGAAAATGGGAGAAAAACATCACTTGCCTGTACCTTACTGCACTCTTTTAACTCAATTAATTCATGGAAAAGAAGCGTTATTAATGGATGAAGCCATTAAAAATTAATGCCAGCTTTCTCTTTAAAAGATGGTCCACTACCTAAAAAAAGGTTGGATCATCTTTCTTTTTTTCGGAAATTTAATCGTTTTTCCTAAACTATAATGACTTTTTTTCTCTCTTGGGCTATGATTAAATTAGACCCTAAAGGAGGATCCCTATGTTATATGAAGACTTAATGTTAGATACTTCTACGAAAATTCGCTATAAAATGTTTCGTCTTTTAACAACCTTAAAACCAGATCATTACTCCATCTTTTTTTTAGCTGAAAAATTAAATCTTACTTACCAACAAACCTATCATCACTTAAATGAATTAAATCGAGAAATCCAATTAGCCAATCCTAAACAAGACTCCATTTTAATTAAAAATAGTGGTATTACCACCTTAAATATTATTTTAACTTTAGACGATTATCGTTATCAACTTTTAGAAGAGTCTCTGCCTTTTTCTTTTGTGCAATACTCTTTACAAGAAGACAACCCAACTTTAGATGATTTTTGTACAAAAATGTACGTAAGCCGTTCCACTTTAAGTCGGAAAATGAAACCCTTAACAACTTTTTTGAAACAATTTAATATTCGCATTAGCTATACCACTATGGCCTTAGTGGGCGAAGAAAATAAAGTACGCCAAGCTTTATTTTATTTAATGTGGTTAGGTACCAGAGGAATTGTTTGGCCTTTTAACTTTAAAAAAGAAGAGCTTTCTTTTTTGAAAGAAAATTTTAAATCTTATTTTTCCTTGAACCAAACCTTTGTGGGAAAAAAAGAATTAGATTTAATGTTAGGGATTAGTTACAGTCGCATGAAAAAAAATTTCTATGCTCCTTATCATACCGCCTACGATTTACTCTTTAAAAAAAGTGATTATTATGATTTAACCTTACTGGATCACGTTCCCACTATTCCTTTAAAATGCGCTAAAGGAGAGTGTGCTCACTTTTACTTCATGTCCTTAATGGCACCTTATTTTACAGAAACGAAAGATCCTGTTTTGTCTAAAAGATTAAGCGCTTTTGCTAAAGACAAAAATATGATTTTATCTTTAGGAGAAGAATTTTTAACCTACATTAATGAAGAAATATTTCAAAACACTTTAACTAAAGGGGAAAAACAAATTGCTTTAGGAAATATTTTAAGTGTCACCTTTGCTTTTTATGTGATTAATGGGCCTTTTCCCCATTTAAGAATTTTTATTTCTGTAGACGATGATAAAAACACAGCCCTAACCAGAGGCTGTGAAGCCTTTTTCTCCCAAATAGAAATCAAGGAAAAATATGAAAAATTAAAAACAGTTTTTCCAAATCTTATGGAAGCCTATGGTAGATTTTTACAACCTTATTATGAAAAAAGAAAAAAGAAAGATCCCTTAAAAGTCGCCTTAGCTTTAGAACAAAATATTTTATATACTCACCAATTGCAGAGCTTTTTAGAAAATTTAAATTTTGTAAAAGTAGAAACTTACATGAATCGTCCAGAATCTTATGATTTAATTATTGCTTCTTCCTTTACTTTAAAATTAAAATATCCGAAAGCACCTCTATACTATTGGGATTTAGACTTTAAAGAAGAAGAACTCATTTACTTATACCAACTGTTACAAGAGAAGTATCAAAAGAAAAATGAAGAAAAATAAGAAGGGAGTGGGACATAATTATATCCCACTCCCTTAAATATTAATAAACGGTGATTCAAAAGTAACTCTTTCGGAAATAAGTCGAACAATCACAAAAATATGAAAAGCTATTTTCGGATTATCCTCCTTATTTCTCGGAGTTAAACACTTTTGTCCCAACCTCTTTCCTACGATTAGTCAAGAGAAAACTCACCTATTATTTCCTACGATTAGT
>CAMJVA010000098.1 GCA_946409145.1 uncultured Enterococcus sp.
GGGGGGATTTTTAAAATTTTCAGCAATATTTTCTATTGACATTTTTTCCTCCTAAAAAAATTGAACCTGAAAAAAGCTTAATATTTTAAGCTTTCCCAGGTCCAAAAGTTTTATCCTTTAACTGATCCTACCATCATTCCTTTAGCGAAATGTTTTTGTAAGAAAGGATAGAAAATTAAAATTGGCAATGTGGCCACAATAATCACCGCTAATTTCATCCCTTGATCAGGAGGAATATAGTTAGGATCTAGTAGAGCTGAATTATTCAATGCACTAGAAGACATGGTAATTTGACGTAATAGTAATTGAATTGGCCATTTAGTGGAATCGTTCATGTAAAGTAAGGCAGACATAAAGTCATTCCAAATCCCAACAGCATAGAATAAAGTAAATGTAGCGATAATTGGTTTAGATAGAGGCAACATAATCTTTGTTAAGATTGTTAATTCAGATGCTCCATCCATTCTAGCTGATTCTTCTAGTTCCATTGGAATTTCTTGGAAGAAGTTTTTAATAATCATTAAGTTAAATGGACTAATCGCAGCTGGAAGCATTAATGCCCAGTAAGTGTCTAATAATCCTAAACCTTTAACCACTAAGAAAGTTGGAATCATCCCACCAGAGAATAACATACAAAAGATAACCATATTTAAAAGAACGTTACGTCCTTTTAAGTATCTTCTGGATAAAGGATAAGCAAATGTAAAGGTAAAGAATAATTGTACTAATGTTCCACCAATTGTTACCCCAATTGTTACAAGTAAACTTCTAGTAAAGGCTGGTGTAGAAAAAATATATTTATACGCTTCTAAAGTTACTGTGTGAGGCCATAAGAAGAAGGGACGTAAAGATAGTTCTGCTTCAGTGGCAAATGAACCAGCAATAACATAGATAAAGGGTAAAAACATGGTAATAGCTAAAGCTGATAAGAATATAATATTTACTACGTCAAAGACGCGACCAGGTTTAGTGTTATGCATTTTGTGTAAAGCCATTTGTTCTCCCTCCTTTTAATATAATCCTGTTTCTCCAAGTTTTCTGGCAATTTTATTCGTTGTTAACACTAAGATAATACCTACAACTGATTTAAATAAACCAACAGCAGTAGAATAACTATAAGCTCCTTGAGTGATACCCATCATATACACATAAGTATCAAATACATCAGCAACGGGTCTATTTAAAGCATTTGTCATTAAGTAAATTTGATCAAATCCTGTAGATAAAATAGAGCCTACTTTCATAATTAACATAATAACTACAGTGGAACGAATAGCTGGTAAAGTAATGTGCCATACACGAGCAAAACGTCCAGCACCGTCCATAATAGCAGCTTCATATTGTTCTTGGTCAACACCAGATAAGGCAGCAAGGTAAATAATTGTTCCCCAGCCGACACCTTTCCAAACCCCTTGTAAAATAATCATAGGTCGGAACCAATTGGGATCTGAAAGAAAATCAATTTCTTGACCTGTTATAGATTGAACAAGTGTTGTAACAGCTCCTCCATTAATGGAGAATAAAACAAACGTTAAACTAACTACAATGGTCCAAGATAAAAAGTGAGGAATATAAACTAAAGTTTGTACTACTCGTTTGTATATGTTACTTCTCACTTCATTAAGTAACAGCGCTAAAATAATGGGAGCCGGAAAACCGATTACAATATTTAGAAGAGCCAAAATTAATGTATTTCCCATAATTCGGAAAAAGTCAGGATTAATAAAAAAGTCTTTAAAGTTTTCTAAACCTACCCATTGACTTCCATTAATTCCAAGAAATGGTACATAGTCTTTAAATGCAATAATTACACCGTACATTGGGGCATATTTAAACACCAAAAAGTATGTAAGCCCGGGAATTGCTAAAATGTATAACCATTTATTATTTGAAACGTGCGTTTTAAAAGTGGCAAGTCTTTCTTTAAAGGGAGCTTTTGGTTTTTTAGTCTTTTTTTTCTTAGATTTCCCAGGAAGTGTTTCTACCGCTTGCGTCATCTCATATCCTCCTTTTTAAAGATCCAGTTGCCAAAAATATTTTTGGCAACTGTGATCAAATTACTTATTATTTTTTGTCTGCATGAAATAGCTCATTAGTCTCTTTAATTAAATCTGTACCACCGCTTTTAGCCCAAAGATCTAAAGCTTCTTGCCAACCTTTTTCATCGATTTGACCGGCAATAAATTTAACGCGAGCATCCGTAATAATTTGGTCTAATTGAGCACCTTTAGCAGAATAAGTATCAGTAACGTAAGCAGCCGCAGGATTCATTACTGCTGTTTCAGCATCTCTTTCTTCCAATGAAGTACGTAAATCACCCCATTGTTCATCTGCTTCAGTAGCTGGTTTAGCTGTATATTTTTCAAACTGAACAACATTTGTTCCCATTTGTGCAAAACATTTTTGCGCATTGGAAGCAGTCTCTGCTTCTTTTGCTTTTTCAGCATCATTTGGCCATTCTAAAGCTTGTGTATACTTATCATCAAGAAATTCATAGTTTAATCCTTCAATACCACGGTTAAGTAAATTTTGCATTTTTTCATCATTTGTTTTATCAATGAAAGTTAATACTTCATCAAGTTGTTTTTCTGTTTTAACACTTGCCTTTGGAATAGAAAGAAAACCTGAGTAACCAGCAGTAGGTTGAGAGTAGGTCTTACCATCTGGAGCCGCTAAATTTCCTGTAATCGTTACTTTGGCAGCTCCATTTTCTGCATCCGCTTGTTTCATTTTATTTCTAATAGAAGCAGCTCTAGAGTAAGTATCCATAATGATACCACCTTGACCAGAAACAAATGGATCATCCCATTTATCAGAAGCTAGAGTAGCAAAGTCTTTATTAATATATCCTTTTTCAGCCATATCTTTAGCAATTTTAATTGCTTCAAGATATTCATCTGTTTGGAAGGAAGGTACTAATTCCCCATCTACTTCTTTCCATCCATTACCTGCACCGTAATTAATCGTCATCATATCAAAAGCAGCTGCAAAGTTCGGAATAATGAGTCCTGTGGTATCGTCTTGTCCATTTCCATCTGGATCGTTTTCAGTAAATGCTTTAGCTACATTGTATAAATCTTCCATGGTTTTTGGTTGCTCTAGCCCAAGGTTATCTAACCAATCTTGACGAATAATAACTGTCGAACGCATGATATCACGACTTCTATATATGCCATATACAGTTCCGTTTAGACTAGAGGCTTCAACAACTTCTTCATTCGCTTTACTTAAATTAGGGTAATCTTTTAATTTATCAGTTAAATCCCAAAAAGTCCCAGCACTTGCTGATTTTACAAAACCAGGATCTTTTCCTTGAATAACCATAACTTGTGGAATATCATCAGATGCTAAAACAATGTTCATTTTATCTACATAAGAAGGATTTGGTACCCAGTTAATTTCAACATCTTTACCAGTATATTCTTCTAATTCTTTTTGAATTGCATTATCTTTTTCCGGAGGATCAGTTTCAATAAATGGCACCATCATTGTAATAGTGTCGCTTACTTCTCCATCTCCAGATGCATCTTCTTTTTTACTACCACAAGCTGATAAAACTAGGGCTGATGCTAAACCCACACCTGCTAACATTAAAGCTTTTTTTGCTTTCATTTTTCTTCCTCCATTTTTTGATTATTATCAGTCGGGATATCCCCGCCAATATACGTTAAACAAAGCACAACATTTAAACACCATTGAGAAACACAGTTAGTCGATACCCAAGGAAGTTCTGTAACTTTTTTAAAAGTCACAGCTTCTTTTTGTGAATCTTTCACTGGCAGTGGAATTCCAGATTTTTCTGGAGTTAAAAGAATATCCCAAGCTTTTTTAGCTAAAGAGTGATCTTTATAAAACTGTGCTGCATATCCCATTAAACCTGTTGCAAACATTGGCCAAGAAAAATGCTTTTTAGAAAGTTTCCCTGAAGATTTTTCTATCATGGTGTCATTATCATAAGAATAAAATCGCCCAAATTCCGCAATCATTTCTTTCCATGTTTCATCATTAATATTTTCTGAAATCTCTAACCAAACTTGTGGAGCCCCAAAAGAAATAATCATATGATAAGCACCAATGTTTCCTGTGCCATAATAACTTAATGACTTCTCTTCTTTGTTAAATAAGTAAGTTGGACCAGATAAAAGTCTGTCAGGAGTTTCTTTAATATTTTCGATTCCTGTTAATATCTTTTGTAAATAATTTTGATCACTAGATCTTTCCCACTGAGTAAACCAGTTAGAAGTAAGGGAGGACCAATCAGGACCAACACGAATAGGCTGTTTATCAGAAATTTTTGCTGGATAAAATTCTCTTAAAGGAGGCAGTTCATCAAAAATTTGTGCTTCATTATCTTTGACTTGTGTCATAATTTCTCCTGTTCTTTCATCTCCTCCTGATAAATAATAGAAGTAACGATGAAGACCAGCCATAGAAATTCGTGCTTCTTTACATTGACAACCCCAATGTAAAACATTGTGTCTGGAACCAAGACCTTGATATTCTCCGGCATGATATTGATCCACTTCAGAAGTATGTTCGGTCATGGCTTTGGCAAATTCGAAAACTTCACTATCTCCTGTTCGAAGAAAATCTTGCCAGAGCCAAATATTTGGAACAAGTTCTGTATTTTGCCAAGCAAATCCTCCAAGATCATAACGCCACATGTGACGAGTGGGATCATAAGTATGCATTACATCACCATAATTCCAAAAGCCAAACCAATCTCTTTGAACTTGTTCTTTTAAATAGAAATTTCTTAAATAAAGCATTTGTTCTTCTAGAAAAGCTTTTGTTTCATTTGTGTAATCAGGTAATGCATAAGTCCCAAAGACTTTTGTTTTTTGATAATCACAAGGTTCAAAAACAATTTTTGCTGGATTGTCAATTTCTAATGCAAAATCAAATAATTCTTTTTGCGTTGCAGGTTTTTCCCACCATTTAAAATGAAGATGATCAGAATTACTAATTCCAATTGGCGTAGAACGAATTTCTTCCATTCCTTCATAAGCACTAAACATATGATCTTTTTGGGAGTAATGAGAGAAATTCATCTCTCCACCATTTTTAGACCAAAGTGCAATTTTAAATAGTGTTTCCTTTTCGCTTAAACCTTTAACAACAAATTCTCTTGGAGCTTTTTCCCAAAACTTTTCAATTCCAAGAGATAAACCGCCTTCATTTCCTCCAAGATAAATACTTCCTTTACCTTGTGTTCCATATCCAATATTAATTGGTACATAATTATCAGAAGTTTGCTTTTTAATTTCATAGCTTCGATGAGTCGCTTGCAGATAGGAAAAGTTATTCCATAAAGCGTTCCCATTTGCACTTAGAAGTAGTGCTTCATCTTCTTTAGTAAAGGTAAGTGGCATGCCTTTAATTTGTTGGGCATATTTAGGATTATTATTTTCTCCATGGCGTCTTGATAAAAGAGACTTAGCAGGTTCTGTGTAAATTCCATCTTGTCCTGCTAGAGAAATGAAACGATTAAAATCATCACCAGAAAGAATTGTTTTTCCACTTAAGTAAAGTTCGCTAATATTTTCATCACTTAAAATGATAGTGGTTACTTGAAGATCAAAACTAGTTAAATCTTTGAAAAATTTAAAACGTAAAATAAAATCTTGAACTTTTTCTTTTAAAAATAAACTGCCACATACTTTAATACAACAAGTAATGGGTCCGTTTTCTTCTATTTCTAATTGGGTAATTTTACTTCTTGTTTTTTCTTGATTCATTTCCGTTGCAAGAAAAATATCTTTTACTTTTATTTCTCCAGAAATTTTTAACCAATCTAAAACATTTTTTCCTTCACCATGTCTTGGGAAAAATACTTCCATAACACCAGTGTCTACATAAATACCATTAAATTTATCACGAGCTAATTTTTCTTTATTTTCTTCCTTAAAAGAAAAATCTTTTAAAGAACTGTCTGGTTGAAAAATTCCAGTATGTGCTGTCCATTTAATAGACTTATCTGGCCAATAGGCGAGAATTTTTGTTTGTAAAGAAGTATTACCTACAATAGAACTTTTTGAAAAATCTTGTAACTGAAGTTCACCTTTAGCCCAAGGCTTACCAAAACTAATACCCCGCTTAATGTTTGGGGCTTGTTTCAGCCATTTCATAGTCATCTTCTGGCTTC
>CAMJVA010000099.1 GCA_946409145.1 uncultured Enterococcus sp.
TCCGCTTATTTTTTATTTTTAAGCTTTTCTCACCTGAAGAAAGGGGAAGTTTAATTTGACTACAGAAACTCAAACAGAAACAAAAGAAATTTTAGGTAACGTTCACTCAATCGAAAGCTTCGGCTCTGTTGATGGACCTGGCGTACGGTTTATTGTCTTTATGCAAGGCTGCCAAATGCGTTGTCAGTTCTGTCATAATCCTGATACATGGAAACTTAAAAATCCTCAAGCTAAATTTAGAACAGCAGATGATGTTTTAGATGAAGCTCTTCATTATAAGAGCTACTGGGGATCAAAAGGTGGTCTAACTGTTTCTGGGGGCGAACCTCTTTTACAGATTGACTTTTTAATTGATTTATTTAAAAAGGCTAAAGCCCGTGGTGTCAACACAACTATTGATACTTGTGGCCAACCATTTACTTATGAAGAACCCTTCTTTTCTAAATTTAAAGAGTTAATGAAATATACCGATCTTCTTTTATTTGATATTAAACATATTGATAAAGAAGGTCACAAACGTCTTACAGGACATACGAATGAAAATATTTTAGCTATGGCACAATATTTATCTGAAATCGGCAAGCCTGTTTGGATTCGTCACGTGTTAGTTCCTGAAAGAAGTGACTATGACGAATTTTTAGTACGCCTAGATGCCTTTATTAAAACCTTAAAAAATGTTGATAAAGTGGAAATTTTACCTTATCACACTATGGGTAAATATAAATGGGAAAAACTAGGCATTGACTATCCTTTAGAAGGTATTGATCCTCCAACTAAAGAAAGAGTCTTAAATGCGCAACAATTATTACACACTACAGACTATCAAGGGTATCGTACTCGCGTCTTTGATTAGTAAAAAGGCTGAGACAAAAGAAATACTTTGTCTTGGCCTTTTTTTCAGTTTATATCCTTTTCAAGGGAATAAAAGTTTGCTATGATTAAATGGAAAAATGAAGGAGTGAGTTAATTTCATGGGAAAATCTTTAGTTTTTGGACACCAAAATCCTGATACTGATGCAATTGGAGCCGCAATTAGTTTAAGCTACCTTTTAAATCAAATTGGGCAAGATACTGAAGCAGTAGCACTTGGAGAACCAAATGAAGAAACAAAATACGCTTTAAATTATTTTGGTTTAAAAGCACCACGTGTTGTAAAAACTGTCGCTAATGAAGTAGAAACAGTGGTTTTAGTTGACCACAACGAAGCACAACAATCTGTTTCTGACTTAAGTGAAGTAGAAGTAATTCGGGTAGTAGACCATCACCGTATTGACAACTTTGCTACAAAAGGCCCTCTTTTTTACCGTGCAGAACCAGTAGGATGTACTTCCACTATTCTTTATAAAATGTTTAAAGAATATGGGGTAACTTTTAGAAAAGAAATCGCAGGAATAATGCTTTCTGCTATTATTTCAGATACTTTATTATTAAAATCACCTACTTGTACCCCTGATGATGTCGCCACAGCCAAAGCTTTAGCTAGCTATGCTGATGTAGACATGGAAGAATACGGTATGGAAATGCTTAAAGCGGGAACAGATTTATCTAAAAAAACTAATGCAGAACTTTTAGATCTTGATGCTAAAAGTTTTCCTTTAGGTAATAGCAATGTTCGAATTGGTCAAGTTAATACAGTTGATCTAGCTGAAATTGCTGCTAGAAAAGAAGATTTACTAAAAGAAATGGCTAATGAAAATAGCAAAAATAACTATGATTTATTTATTTTCTTAGGAACTGATATTTTAACTAGCGATTCTTTAATGTTTGCTGTAGGTAGTAACTTAGATAAAGTTGAAAAAGCCTTTAATACTACTTTAGAAAACAATGAAGCACGTCTTCCAGGAGTTGTTTCCCGGAAAAAACAAGTGGTCCCTCCACTAACAGAAGCTTTTGAAAACTAATTTTTATACTTTTACTAAAGCTGAGACAGTAATTGTCTCAGCTTTAAATACATAATAAACGAGGAAACTATGAAAAAAGAAGAAGTGGGCAGCTTTGTAGAAAGCTTTTTTGAAAATGATCACACGGGCCATGGTCTCGATCATCTTCACCGTGTTGTAAAAATGAGCCAATTTTTAGCTCAAGAAGAGGGAATGTCTCCTTTAGAAAAAGAAAATATTTATTTTTTAGCTTGGCTTCATGAAATGCTGGATAAAAAATTTTTCCCAAATGAAACTTTAGCCAAAGAACAACTAACTGCTTTTTTTAAAACCCAAGGATTAAGCGAAGAAGAAGAAAATTTTTGGATAAAAAATATTCAAGGAATTTCTTTTAGTAAAAGAACTAAAGAAAATAACTTTCCTTTATGGGTTAAAATTGTCCAAGATGCTGATTTACTCGATGCTATTGGGGCTATTGGCATTGGACGAACCTTTATGTATGGTGCCACACACGGTTCTTTAATGTATGATCCACAAAAAGCCGGCATTAAAGATAGTTCCATTTTGCAACATTTTGATGATAAATTACTTAAAATTCCAGATTTATTAAGCACATCTGCTGGAAAAGAAATCGGTCAAGAAAGAAAGCAAATTATGCTAGACTTTCTTAAAGCTTTTAAAAAAGAGTGGGAGGGGCAATAGTGTTTTATTTACCAGAGAAATTAAAAAAAGTAGACAGCTATTTTCTAGAAGCGGTGACCAATTTTTTAACAGCTCATCCTTACTGCATTTTGCGAGAATTAAAAAAGGAATTTACTTCAGTTCAAGGATTTGATCAAAAATTAGAAACATTAATTTTAGCTGGACTAATTAAAAGAGAAGATAGAAGATATTCAGTAGTTGTCCCAAGTTTTCCGACAAATTTTCCTTTTAAATCTCTAATGCATGATTTAGTAGATCCTTTGTGGGAAAATTTACCTGAAGGAATTTCTTTTTCCAATGTTTATAATGGAACTAAACTACCTAAAAGACAATATTCTCTTCAAGTATCCCCTGAGTTAAGAGAAAAAATGAATCCATATTTATGGGATAAAAAAGAATTTTTTGGAAAATACCAGCTAACAGAGTGGCAAAATCAAGTGAGTCAAACTACAGTGACGAATTATTTTAAGGGAAAAAGAGATACGAAAAAACTGTATGACTTAGAAAAACTTCTAGGTGATGTTGATGTTCATTATTACTTAGAGCAAAGTCTGCCTAAGCTTTTCAGAGCACAAAAACACCCCTTAAAAGAAAGTCGTAGAGATATTTTTACCGAAAGTTTAGTGACTTTTGGCTTACTCACAGAAGAGTTGACCCCTCAAGTTAATTTCGAGAAAGAAAATACTCAAGAAGAAATTTTCGGCGCTTTAAAAGGAGATTTTTTGAAAATTTTGACCCAGCTTCCTTACCAAGAAAATCCGGCTATTTACGAGCATTTGACTTTTTTGACTCAGGGTTATTTCTTGACAAGTTTAGTAGAGCAGGGCTATTTTAATATTGAAAACGCTGATGAAAAAAATGCTTATCATTTTCAATCTGTAAAAAAAATTTAAGCTAAAGGAGATTTTTTTATGGCTCACCATTGTGTCACTTTAGTCCCTTTATTCAACCATTTACCTGAAGAAGATCAAGAAGAAATTAATCATCTTACACATCATATGACCTATGAAAAAGGAGAAATTATTTTTTCCCCTTTAACTGACGCTAAATTATTAATTGTTGCCTCTGGTAGTGTGAAAATTTATCAACTAAGTAATAGTGGTAAAGAACAGCTTTTAAGAGTCTTACAGCCAGGAGATTACACTGGCGACAAGGATTTGTTTGGCTCCAAGAATAATAATCTCTACGGAGAAACGTTACAAGAAACCACATTATGTACCATTACCCAAAAAGATTTTCAAAGCATGCTTTTAGAGAAACCAGCTATTGCTTTAAAACTATTGCAATTAAATGCTAAAAAAATGGCTGAGACAGAAAAACAAAGTCAATTTTTAGCAACTGATGCTATTGAAGAACGATTAGCTACTTATTTATTAGATTTATCAGAAGCTGAAAATAGTTTAGTCGTAGAATTACCTTTTAAAATGAAAGAATTAGCTGCTTTTTTAGGTACAACCCCAGAAACCTTATCCAGAAAAATGAAAAAAATGTCAGCTGAAGGTTACTTTACAAGATCTGGCCGACAAATTACGATTCTTGATAAAGAAGCTTTAGAGAACATCTAATAAATAGGAGAGGGGAGCAAAAAAGATTAATGACTTAACTTTAAAATTTAAACAAATTAATCTTTTTATCGTCAAGATTTATGACATTTTCTGAAATACAACACCCTATAATTAAACCATTAACTAAAGATGAATTAAACTTAGCACTCAAAATCCTTCAAACTTGTGATTTCTCCCGGCAAATTTTTAACCCAGATATTCCTAAAAAAAGTGTCTTAGAATTATTTGCCAACTCTTTTACTGAGCCTGATTCAGATTTAATGGGACTTTTTCATCATGGACAATTAAAAGCTGTTTGGATTTTATTTCATGATGAAAAATCATTGTTTGCAACCATTACGTATGGTGTTTTTACCTTGGATTCTTATAAAAATCATTTTGCATCTGTACTTTGTTGGTTAATGGACAATTATCCTAATTATCGCATCATTTTAGGTGTCAGAACTTCCAATGAAACAGCAGATCAACTTTTAAGTAAAAAAGCAAAACTCCTAATGGAAGCGAAAGTTTATAAATGGAAATTAGATCAAGAAGACAGAGTTCCTTTTTTTATTTCTCCTTTAAAAAAAGATGAATTTCTTCAAATTGCTGATTGGTATGATCAGGAATTCCCTGATATTTATTGGAATTCCACGAACGTTCTTAATAATTATGAACAATGGCTAATTTTATCTAAAGAGCTTAATCATGGTTATTCTAGAATGTTTTTTGGTATATGGTGTAATCCAGACAAAAAAATAGCTGAAATTTTCACTTCAAAAATAGCCCCTAATGATTTAAAAGATTTTCTTTCAGCAATTAAATTTTATTGTCACAAAAATGGCGCTAATGAACTTATTTGGATAGTGGAGCAAAAAAGCGAAGAAGATCTTGCCTTAATAAATTTAGGCTATGGAACAACTGAAATTTACAAAGAATTTAAATTACTATAAAAATAAAAAAATTATTTACTTTGAAACTAATTCGCAATAAAAGAGAGGAAAAATATAGGGAGAGGTATTTTTCTCCCAAGGATATCTCCTGAATGCCAAAATAAAGTGCAACACTCAGCAGATTCTTGTTGGGTGTTTTTGTTATTTATAGGAGCTGGAAATCAAAAAGACAGAAACGCTTGACAGCATATAGACATTCATCTATATTGTATATAGATAATTATCTATGTTAAAAATATAGGAGGAGCTCCCATGGAAAACTATGAACAGTTAGCAGTAATTCTTAAAGCTTTAGCTGATCCAAAACGATTAAAAATTGTAGAATTACTTTCTGCCACAGATTCACTTTGTGCCTGTGACTTGTTGGAACACTTTGACTTTACTCAGCCAACTTTATCTCATCATATGAAGCTGTTGGAGAAAGCAGGTATTGTCAGTGTGACGAAGAAGCGTCAGTGGAGTCATTACGCTTTGCAAAAAGAATTTGTTGAGGAGTTTCTATCAGCGTTAAAAGAATTTCTTTTACCAGAAACTTCCATCCACTATTAAACCATAAGGAGTCTTTTGAATGAATAACGTGTTCACCGAAGTTGAGGAAAAATCTGGCATCAGTTTCTTTGAAAAGTATCTGACTGTCTGGGTACTTCTCTGTATGGCAGCTGGTATGCTAATCGGGAAATTCTTACCAGGAGTAGCTGACCATTTGGAGAGCTATCAAGTCCTAAATACCAATATCCCGATTGCCGTTTTAACGTGGGTCATGATCTTTCCCATGATGATGAAAATTGATTTTAAATCAATTCTGAATGTGCGCAAAACCTACCAAGGAATCGTAATTTCAAGTATTACGAGTTGGTTAATCAAACCGTTTCTAATGTTTGGCTTGGCAACATTTTTCTTTTATGTTGTGTTCAGTAATTTTATTCCGGCTGAGATCGGAAGAGCACACGTCTGAACTCCAGTCACCAATGGAAATC
>CAMJVA010000100.1 GCA_946409145.1 uncultured Enterococcus sp.
ATTTTTTTATAAACTTAAAAGCTGTTCTTTAATCTCGGTTAACAAATCCTTGGCAAATTTCTGTTGGGTGCTATCTCCAATCACATTGGCCACTAAGTTTAAGCGATTTTCATAAGAAGAAAAGCAAACTTGAAACATTGGGGCTTTACGAAAAGCTCCAGAGGTAAAAATATTTAAAATTTTATTATCTGTAAAGTGATATTTTTCTTTTTTTAAACAAGCCATATTCGTATAAGAAATAGCTCGCATATGATAATTTTTTTTGGCATTTTCTCGCAACTCACTTAAGC
The DNA here is from genome assembly GCA_946409145.1 of uncultured Enterococcus sp. Classification (GTDB taxonomy): domain Bacteria; phylum Bacillota; class Bacilli; order Lactobacillales; family Enterococcaceae; genus Enterococcus_J. The sequence goes on from CAMJVA010000100.1 coordinate 291, forward strand.
TTTGAGTTTGATAATTTTCTACTAAGGTTAAAACAGACTGTAAAAATTGGTAATGGTCTTTTAAAAAAGTCATTTCTTCGTGTACTTTTTTAGCGGAACTTAAAAAATCTTCTGAAAAAGTCACTGAAGGTTGAGGATTATAGCGGGCAGTAAAATTCCCTAAGTGCAGTTCATTTTTAAGATGAGCTGGTAAAAATTGTCTCGTATCAGTAGGACAGGCTAGAGGAATTTTTTTGGCATGGGGATTATATTTAGCTAAAACGCGCATAAAACTCGTTAACATCACATCATTTAAAGTAAGATGCTCTTTTTTGGTCTTTTCACGTAATGTTTGAAATTCTGTTTCTGTTAAAAAAATGTGTTGGACATTAGGGAAAACAGCTTCTTTTTCTGTTGGGAAAGGTAAGCTTAAAGAAATAGTTGAAGTATCTGCTCTTTTTGCTTCATTTAAATGATCTTTTGGCACATTATTTAAAACTTCAAAAAGGTCTTGATGATTTTTGCCAAAAATGGTGTTTGGGTCATTATAAAAGGCCAAAATACAAGCAATGACTTGTTTTAAGCCAGCGCCATCGGCCACAATGTGACTTTCTTGGAAAATTAATTCCCAAAAATTATCTTTTTGCCGTAAAAAAACGGCCAGTTGTGGTTTGTTTAAAAAATCTAAATCATAGGAGAATGGATTGTCTTCTATAGAAAGTTCATGGAATAATTCAGCAGGATTTTCTGTTGCAGGGTAAAAAGCATTATCTTCTAAGTTATAGCGACAGAAAAGTTGCGGAAAGACTTGTTTCATTTTTCCAATTGCTGTCACTAACTTTTCAATATTGGGCTTCTTTTCTAACTGGATAATTCCAAGAACAGAAGGGTAAACCGTTTCAAAACTATTCGTATGCAATAAACTTGTTGCTTGTGCGGGAAATTTTTCCATTTAAGTCACCTGTTTGTCGTTTTTTTCTTTATTCTAACACAAAAAAATTTTCTAGGATTACTTCTTGACAATTTTCTCAAATAGAATACAATTTTCTTATAAGGAAATTTAACCGAGAGGAGTGAAAAAAGTGGAAGCGAAACCATATGGCACAGTTTTATTAAAAGCTGCTAAGATTTTAGATTATTTAGCCGATCATCCTAAAAGTAAGTTACAAGATATTGCTAAAGAAACAGCTATGACGCCATCAACAACTTTAAAAATTTTAGATACTTTATTAATGATTCATTTTGTAGAAAAAAGTCCGCAAAAAGAATTTTCTTTAGGAATGAAATTTGTTCGTTATGCTCATGAAAGTTTAGCGCAAATTAATTTACCTGAGATTGCTGCCCCTTATTTATATGAGTTGCAACAAGAAATTGATGAAACCATTCACTTAGGTATTTTAGAAAATAATGTGATTTTATATGTGGATAAATTAGAGCCTAAAAACCAAAATATTACCATGTCCTCAAAAATTGGCGTAACTCGTCCTTTATATAGTTCTGCAATGGGAAAGGCGGTCTTAGCGTATTTTTCGGAAAATCGTTTAACAGAATATTTGGAAAAAACTCCTTTAAAAGCTTTTACAGAAAATACGATTACTAATCCCATTGCCTTAGAAAAAGAATTAGTGGCTGTTAGAAAAGATCATGTGGCCTTTGATGATGAAGAAATGGAAAATGATATTTTTTGTGTTGGAGCAGCTCTTTTTGTGGAAAATCAAATTTATGGCGCCTTTAGTATTAGTATTCCTAAATACCGTTTATCCAAAGAAAAGAAAGAAAAAATCGTCAATGATGTGTTAAAAACTAAAGAAAAACTTGAAGCAAGACTGGAAGGAAAATAAACAATAATTTTTCTTTCAAACTTATTTTTCACATCTGGAATAATGAAGTGAAATTTTCTCATTTAAATCCCTTACATTATAATTCTTAAAATTTAATGGAAATCACTTGCTAAATTTTGTCAGGTTTGTATAATGAAAGTGTAAGTTTCTTAATAGAAAAACAAATTTCCAAATAAGAAAAGGAGAGTTTTTATGAAACGTGTTGATTTACTAAAAAAAGTCGAAGAAGCAGGCGTCATTGCTGTTGTTCGCGGCAAAGATAAAGAAGAAGCCATTAAAGCAGTAGATGCTATTATTGCTGGAGGCATGAAGGGGATTGAATTAACTTTCACTGTTCCTCAAGCAGATGTAGTCATTAAAGAATTAGTAGCAAAATATGCTAATGATCCTGAAGTTGTCATTGGAGCTGGGACTGTTTTAGATGCTGTAACTGCTAGAATTGCCATTATTGCAGGAGCTGACTTTATTGTAAGTCCAACTTTTGACCAAGAAACTGCTGAATTATGTAATTTATATCAAATTCCTTATATGCCTGGTTGCATGACAATTACGGAAATGAAAACGGCTCTTAAAGCAGGGGCAGATATTATTAAATTATTCCCAGGCTCTGCTTATGGTCCAAGTATTGTTAAAGCTTTTAAAGCACCACTTCCACAACTTTCAATTATGCCAACAGGTGGCGTCAGCTTAGATAATATGAGCGATTGGTTTAAAGCTGGTGTGGTTACTGTAGGTGTTGGAGGAAATCTTTTAGCACCTGTTGAAACTGGAGACTTTAATAAAGTAACTGAAGTAGCCAAGGAATATATGGCTAAATTCAACGAAATTAAAGGAGCAAAATAAATGGGAAAAGTCGTAACACTTGGTGAAATCATGCTGCGACTTTCTACAGAAGCAGGAGAAAGAATTGCTTCTGTAGACCATATGAGCGTTCATTATGGTGGAGGAGAAGCCAATGTGGCTATTTCTCTAGCTAATTATGGTCATGATGTTTATTTTGCAAGTAAAGTACCAGATAATTCTTTAGGAACTGCTTGTTTGAAACATTTACAAGCCTTTAGTGTGAAAACGGATTATCTTTTAAAAGGTGGCAAACGCCTTGGAAGTTATTATATGGAAGCAGGGATTGGGGAACGAGCTGCTTCTGTTATTTATGACCGAGCAGGTTCAAGTTTTGCGACTATGGAAGAAAATGAATGGCCAGAAGATTTATTTTCTGGAAAAGATATTTTTCACATTTCTGGTATTACCGCAGCTCTTAGTCCTAAATGGCATGAGTTGACTTTGAAATTAATTCAAAAAGCCAAAGAAAATCAGGTGAAAATTAGCTTTGATGTAAATTATCGCAGCATGCTTTGGTCTCAAAGTGAAGCTGGAGAATTTTTACAAAAAGTTTTACCTTTAGTTGATTATCTTTCTGCTGGTAAAATGGATGCCTTATATTTATTAAAAGTGGCACCGTTTACTGGAGAAGAAAATTCTGCGGAAGAATTAATTTATTATTACGAAAAAATGCAAGAATTATTCCCAAATATTTCTGTATTTTACTCAACGAAGCGCAAGGTTCATTCTGCTTCTGATAATGAATTGACCGGAACACTTTTTACAAATGGTCAATATTATGTTTCACAGACTCACCGTATTAACCCTATTGTAGATCGCGTTGGAGGAGGAGATGCTTTTTCAGGCGGTGTCTTACACGGCATTTTATCTGAATTAAGCATGCAAGATACAATTAATTTTGCTTGTGCTGCCTCTAGTTTAAAACACACGGTTTATGGGGATTGCAATCAGTTTTCAACCCAAGAAGTTCAAGCCTTTTTAAAGGCTGGCTCGGGTAAAATAATTCGTTAAAGGAGAAAAATTTATGTCTACACAAAACATGGAAACACGCTACACTCACAGCCCAGAAGACATTCGTCATTATTCAACAGAGGATTTAAGAAGAGAATTCTTAGTTGAAAAAGTATTCGTTCCAGGAGAAATTACTTTAACTTATACTCACAATGACCGGATGATTTTTGGTGGGGTAACACCTACTGAAGAACCTCTAGAAATTCAATTAAGCAAAGAATTAGGTGTTGATTACTTCTTAGAACGTCGTGAATTAGGCGTTATTAATATTGGCGGACCTGGTTCTATTGAAATTGACGGTAAAAAAGATCACATGAAAAAACAAGACGGTTATTACATTGGTAAAGAAACTCGTCACGTTGTCTTTACTTCTGATGATCCTAAAAACCCAGCTAAATTTTACGTATCTTCTACACCAGCTCACCACAAATATCCTAATGTGAAAATTTCTATTGATCAAATCAAACCTCGTTTCACAGGGGAAGCAGATAACATGAATGTTCGTAACATTTATCAATACATTCATCCAAATATTTGCGAATCTTGTCAATTACAAATGGGTTACACTATTTTAGAACCAGGTTCTTCTTGGAATACAATGCCTTGTCATACTCATGAACGTCGGATGGAAGCTTATGTTTACTTTGACTTTGGTAGTGACGATGCAAGAGTTTTCCATATGATGGGTAAACCTGATGAAACAAAACATTTAGTTGTTTCCCAAGACCAAGCAGTTATTTCTCCAAGTTGGTCCATTCACTCTGGTGTTGCTACAAGTAATTATTCCTTTATTTGGGCAATGTGTGGAGAAAACATCACTTATGATGACATGGACATGGTTGCAATGGAAGACATTAAATAATTAATTAAAAAAAAGAAAGAAGGAAAGAAAATGGCATTTGAATTAAATAGTTTCCGTTTAGACGGTAAAGTTGCTTTAATTACTGGAGCTTCTTATGGTATTGGATTTGCCTTAGCTGAAGCCTATGCTGCTATGGGCGCAACTATTGTGTTTAACGATATTAAACAAGAATTAGTTGACAAAGGAATGGCTGCATACAAAGAAAAAGGAATTGCAGCACATGGTTATGTATGTGATGTGACTGATGAAGCTGCTGTTGAAGCGTTAGTTAAACAAATTGAAGAAGAAGTAGGCGTCATTGATATTTTAGTGAATAACGCTGGAATTATTAAACGTATTCCAATGTTAGAAATGTCTGCTGCTGATTTCCGTCAAGTTATTGATATTGACCTTAACGGACCTTTCATCGTTTCAAAAGCTGTTTTACCAGGAATGATTAAAAAAGGTCATGGTAAAATCATTAACATTTGCTCCATGATGTCAGAACTAGGAAGAGAAACAGTTGCTGGATACGCTGCTGCTAAAGGCGGATTAAAAATGTTAACTAAAAACATTTGTTCCGAATTTGGTGAAGCTAACATTCAATGTAATGGTATTGGACCTGGTTATATTGCCACTCCACAAACAGCTCCATTACGTGAAAAACAAGCTGATGGCTCTCGTCATCCATTTGACCAATTCATCGTTTCTAAAACACCAGCTGCTCGTTGGGGAGATCCAGAAGATCTTCAAGGACCTGCTGTGTTCTTAGCTTCAGATGCTTCTAACTTTGTTAATGGACATATTTTATACGTTGACGGTGGTATCTTAGCTTACATTGGTAAACAACCTTAATTAGAAATAAAAAATGTGAAAAAGATATTCTTAAATAAATAAGCGTTTTTTTCAAAAAATAACATAAAAAAGGAGTAAGACAAATTTTGTCCTACTCTTTTTTTATAAAAATAAGGGAGTAATTATCATGGAATCCTTCGATTTAACTGGAAAAGTAGCTCTAGTAACTGGTGGGGCCCATGGAATTGGTTTTGCCATGGGAGAAGCTTTAGGTCACGCTGGGGCTAAAGTAGCCTTTAATGCTACCAGTGAAAAAAGTGTCCAACGAGGGCTTTTAGCTTATGAAAATTCTGGCTTAAAAGTTTCTGGTTATGTCGCTGATGTAACCGATGAAAAAG
>CAMJVA010000101.1 GCA_946409145.1 uncultured Enterococcus sp.
TTTATTGTTTTTACTCTTTTTTTTAGACAAAAAATATTTTTTGTCTGGCTTTTGCCAAAATCGTTTTTTGTAGTTTTAACTAAAAAAATACTCCACCATATTTTTTTAATGGCGGAGTATCTTTTTATAATCTTCTTTCTTTAGCTTCTTTTTCCAGTTGTTTTCGTGCTTTTTTACTTCCTCGCAAAAGATCTCGTTCTTTTTTTCGTGTTTGGTAATCCACAAAAAGTTGGTTTACCTCATAATCTGCTGGATAAAGTTCACTGGCTGACATGAGTAAAGACACTCTTTTGCGCAAAACAGTTCTAAGTTCATCATTTAAAAAGACTAATACTTCATCTTTGCCTAAATCTTCATAAATGAGTCCCACTTCTTTGGTTTCTTTTAATAAAACTCTATCTCCTACAGAAAACTCCTGTATTTTTTCAGCTATTTTTTCTTGATTGGTTTTAAATTCTTTTTTCTTCGTTTCATAAGGTGCTTTTTTCATATAAGAAGCCGCTTTTTGCAAAATATTATTTTGAATGTTCATTTTTTTAGCAATCCACAAAGCTTGGGAATTTCCCACTTGTCCCAGTAATAATTGGAATTTTGGTTGGAGATTTTCCTGATCAAAAGCCATGGCTGCTGGTAAAAAATCTTCATGTTCTATGGCAAATTCTTTAATTTCTCCATAATGGGTAGTGGCTAAAACTAAAGCCCCTTTTTCATACATTTCTTCTAAAATTGCCACGGCTAAACTTGCTCCTTCATTAGGTTCCGTTCCGCTACCGATTTCATCTAATAAAACCAACGTGTGACGGGATACTTTTTCAAGCATGTGGGAAATATTTTTCAAATGTCCTGAAAAAGTAGACAAGGCATTAGCTAAATCTTGTTGATCTCCAATATCCACTAAAAGATGATCCAAAACAGGAATTTTTGCTGGTTTTTTAGTAGGTAATTGTAAGCCAAACATCCCCATTAATACTAACAAGCCCACGGTTTTTAACACCACGGTTTTTCCCCCAGCATTAGCTCCTGTAATCACTAACCCGCGATAATTTTCCCCTAAAGAAAAGTCTAAAGGAACCACCTCTCCTGTTAAAAAAGGATGCCGTGCTTGATTCAGCTCAATGATTTCTTCTCTATTCATTAAAGGAGTAACCCCTTTTAATTCTCGGGAATATTTTCCTCTGGCAAAAATAAAATCAAGGGCGGTAATCACTTCAATGGTTTCTTTAATTTCTGGCATTTTTTCGCTAATTCCACCAGAAAGTTCCGCTAAAATTTGATAAATTTCAGCCGTTTCTGTAGCTTTTTCCATTTCATAAGTAGTCATTAATTTAGTGACACTTTCTGGTTCAAAAAAGATAGTCTGTCCTTTGTTAGACGTTTCCACAATTGTTCCTTTTAAACGATTTTTATAGGCGACTTTAATAGGAACTGTGTAATGATCCCCTTTTTTAATAATCATTTTTTCTTGCAAGTAAGAGTTATTTTTATCAGAACGAATAAAACGATTTAATTTATCTTGAATTTCTTTTTCAATATCCGCCATTTTTTTACGAGTTTTTCGTAAAAGGCGACTGGCGTCTGTGGCCACTTGATTATTTTGAATTTTTTTGTAAATAGTTTCTTCTAACTCTGAAAAATCAGAAAGTAATTGGGTATAATCCGCTAAAATTGGCGTTTGAAACTGATTTTTAGCGAAAAATTGTTTAATGGTCCGACTGCTTCTTAAAAAATCCGCCACATCAATTAGTTCACTAGGTTGTAAACTTAAACCTTTTTCCACGTACTCTTGATATTTTTTTATTTCTTTTAATCCCATAAAAGGTACGTGTTGCTGGCTTTCTAAAATAAGTCGTGCTTCTTTAGTTTCTTCTTGCCACTGGGAAACTTGGGAAAGGTCAGAAGAAAAGCGAAAATTGCTAATTTTTTCTTTCGTATACTCTCCAATGGCACGCTTTTTTACTTCATTAATAATTGCTGGAAATTGTAATAATTCTTTTTGGTTTAAATTGATCATTTTTTCTCCTTTTCATGGGTTAGATAAAAGAAAATTACTCTAAACTAACGCCGCAAACATCACCAAAAAGAGACCCATTCATTATGGACTTTTCGCACAAAAACAAAAAAAGGTCACAGGTCTCCCTGTCACCTTAAATGGTATTTTGACAGGTATCTCTTTTAAAGTGCACACTAAATAAGCCTAACGCTTATTCAGTTTTCGACTTTTAATTAGATACCTACGACACTCACAAACATACCTCGAACTTTCTTGTCCATAATGATTTCTCATTAAAATTACCAAATAAAATTTACCTTGTCAAATAAACACGTAAGGAAAAGGAAAATTAAATTTTAAAAATAAAAACTAAAATAACCGATTACCCCTGCGACTAAAGTTAAAATCAAAGGATTCACATTCTTTTTCAAATTAAAATATAAACAGCCTAAAACAATCACAACTGACAATATTTCCACTTGACCCTTAATAAATAAAGTATCCTTTCCTAATAAAACAGCTACTGATAAAATTAATCCTACTGAAGCATTTTTCATCCCACTTAAAGCACCTTTTAAATAAGAATTATCTAACAATTTTTCTTCATAATGTAAATATAAGGGAACAAAAATAAAAGAAGGGACCATGACTGCCACACTCGAAAGAATAGCCCCAGGAAGTCCTGCAACAATTTGTCCCACATATGTCGCCGAATTAATAGCAATAGGACCTGGCATTAAGACATCTAGAGCATTAAGATCGGCAAATTGAGCCAGAGTAATTCCTAAAGTTTTACTTTCAGCAAAAATTAAAGATAACATAGCATAACCGCCACCAAAGCCTAAAAAACCAATTTTCAAAAAAATGATTCCTAATTGACTAAGCATTTTTTCCCTCCTTATGATCCTTACTTACGAAAAAGACACCTAATAAAGCAGATAAAATAATTATTCCTGGAACAGGTAATAAGGAAAATGTTGCTAATAAAAATGCTCCTAGAGCGATGAATTTTAACATGTTGGTTTCTAAATTAAAGCGTGCTAAAGAATAACAAGCAGCAAATAAAAAAGCCGCAGAAGTGCCTCGAATGGCTGAAAGAGCTGTTAAAATAGGACCTGAATTAGGTAACAGTTGGTAAAAATAAGTCGCCAAAGACATTAGAAAAACTGCTGGAAAGACAGCGCCAAAACCAGCCACTAACATTCCAGGAAGTCCATTAATTCTTTTTCCCACTAATAAAGCATTGTTTAAAGCAATCACTCCTGGCATCGTTTGCCCAAGCGCTGCATCATCATACAACACTTCTTTCTCTAACCAAGGACGCTTTTCACATAATTCTTTTTCAATTAAAGGTAACATGGCCATGCCTCCAGAAAAAGTAAAGGTGCCTGCCATTAAATAGACGTAAAATAAAATAATATTTTTTTTAGAGAAAAAAGTAGCTTTTTTCTCTAGGACTTCCACTGTTGTTTTTTGTTCCATAATACATCCCCCATTGGTAAATTTTTCCTTCTGTTTTATAATAAGAGAGAAAAACATTGAAAAAAAGTTCAATTTAAGTTAAAACCTCTTAACTAAAAACTCAACTAAAAATTCACGGGAGAAAGCAAATGAATCAACGACAACTGGAAGTATTTTTAATTATTGCCAAAACCCAAAATATTAAACAAGCTTCTGAACAGCTTTTTATCACCCCTTCTGCTGTTTCAAAAACCTTAGGCGAACTAGAAAAAGAAGTAGGTTTGCAAGTTTTTGATCGCATTAAAGGTCGTCTTTATTTAAATGAAGAAGGAAGATTATTCGCTGAAAAAGCCAGTCAACTGTTAGAAGATTTAGAAAGAATGACCACCCTTTTCACCTCTACAGAAGAATTACCTATTCGCGTTGGCGCGTCCATTACTTTTGGGGAAAGTTTACTGACACCTGCCATTGTTAACTTTAAAAAACAGCATCCTAAAACTCCCATTCCAGTTACCATAGGAAATGTGGGAGTGATTCGGGAAAAATTACTCGCCAATGAACTAGATTTAGCGATTATTGAAGGTCCAGCGTTTCATGAAGCCTTTATTTCTGTTCCTATTTCTACCTTTAATATTTATCCTGTGGGAGTGGAAAAATATTTTCCTAAAAAAACTATTTCCTTAGAAAAACTAAGTACCTATCCTTTATTAGTGAGAGAAACAGGAAGTTCATTACGAAAAGCCATTGAAGAAGCTTTTGTTTCTTCTGGCCTTGGTTTTAATTTTCATTGGGAAAGTCGTTCCACAGAAAGTTTAATTTTAGCTTGTGAAGCAGGACTTGGCGTTACTTTTTTACCAGAAACTTATTTACCTTTAAAGAAAAATTTAACCGCGGTTAAAATTAAACAACATCCTTTAAAAAGTCATAATCATCTTATTTACTTAAAAAATAAAAGTCAGCGAAAAGAATTTCAAGATTTTATTACAGTGATGAAAAACTCTTTTGCTAATACAAAAAATCCCTAACCGGCATGGGTTAGGGATTGTAATTTTAAAAAAATATTTGTTTGAAGGAACTTATGCCTTAGAAGTCACTTTTTTATTTAAGAAAAAGCCACTAATAATAGTAAAAATAGGCACTAAAATTGGGAAAAAAGCAAAAGGAAGATAGTCTAAAGCATTCACTTGCATGGTTCCCATAATAAAAGTCCCACTAACTCCCCAAGGAATTAGGGCATTAACTGCTGCCCCAGCATCGGCAATGGTGCGCGTTAAATACATTTTATCTAAGTTTTCTTTATCAAACACATTTTTAAAAGTTTCTCCAGGAAGAATAATAGATAAATATTGTTCTCCAACGATTAAATTAATACCAATGGAGCTTAAAGCTGTAAAGCCAATTAAACGAGATGGACGATTGATTTTACTTCTTAAACCTTCCACTAAAGTTTCTACTATTTTATACTTAATTAATAACCCGCCTAAAGCTAAGGCTAAAATAATTAAACTAGCAGAACCTAACATACTCATGAGACCTCCTCTTGAAAGGAGTTCGTTAATTTTACTGTCACTAGTTTGTGCGACATAACCGTTCATTAATATAGAAGCAACTTTTTCTAAACTTAAATTTCCTTCATGAATAAAGGCTAAAATAACTGCTGTAGTGAAGCCAGTAAGGAGTGTTGGGATTGCAGGAATTTTTTTAATCGCTCCTAAAAATAAAATAACTAGTGGCAAAAGTGCCAAAGGAGAAATCCAAAAATTCTCTTTAATCGTTGCCACCATGGTAGAAATCACACTTAAATCAGCAGCTTTATTTTGATGTCCTAATAAAGTATACATAATCATCGTCACCACAAAAGCTGGCAGATCAGTGTAGCGTAAACTGGAAATGTGTTTGAATAAATTAACCCCACCAATTCCTGCTGAAAGATTCGTAGTATCTGATAAAGGAGAACAATTGTTTCCTAAAAAAGCGCCTGATACTACAGCACCTGTGGTCATGGCGTCGTTAAATCCTAACAAATGGCCAATTCCTAAAAAAGCAATCCCAATAGTAGAAATAGTCGTAAAAGAGCTACCTACTGTAATGCCCACAATAGTGCACACTAAAAAAGTCGTTGGTAGAAAAAAGCGAACAGATACTAAATTAAAACCATAAACCATAATGGTGGGAATAGTGCCAGATAAAATCCAAGAAGCGACTAATATTCCAATTAACATAAAAATTAAAATTGGAATAATTCCAGGAGTAATACCACTGATAATGCCTTCATGAATCTCATCCCAAGTAAACTTTTTAAACCGTCCATAAAATAATAGACCCATAAAGGAAATTAAAATTGGAATATGAGGTGATAAGTGAAAACCAATAATTAAAACTCCTAAAATAGCTAATAAAACAACTAAAACAGCTAAACTTTCGCTTAGTGTAATTTTTTTATTCATTTTTTCTTCCTCTTTTCATTAAAAAAAGCCCACCACGAAAAACATAGGCTTTTCAAGCGGTAGGGCTCATTTAAAA
>CAMJVA010000102.1 GCA_946409145.1 uncultured Enterococcus sp.
AGATTTTTTTAATTACTCCATTATGTCGCCACTTATAGCATCTCTTAATACACCATCTTCATAAACCTTTACTCGTGCCAATGTTCCTGTTCCTCCGCCTTCTCGCATACTTTTACTTGCGACTTTAAGTTCCCAATAATGTCCATATCCATCAGTTCCCTCACCCATATCGGAATAAAGGAAGTCTGGGTTATTTTCATCTTTTTCTTTCAAATATTTATAAGCCGAATTTATATCTGTTATACTACTTGCATTCGACTCTTCACTAGTAGCTGGCTCTAAACTATTAGTTAAAGATGTTTGTCCCGTTTCAAAAATATCGGCAAACCCCTGACGCAATTCACCATTTTGCGTTTCAGAAAAATAAAGATAATTATCAGAATTCCCTTGACTTTGTTGAGTGATGAACACTTTAGGTTGACCTTCTACAATCATAAAAAAATAAGTATGCATATCAAAGGCATATTCTTGCTGCGAATGCTCAATATCAGAATACACGGCTATTAATTGATAAGACTCGGAGCTGAGACCATCTTCTGACCAAATTACACTGACGGGTTGATTATCCACTACCATTTTCCAATCTCCAGTTGGTAAAATCGCATTCGGTAACAACACCCCATATAAGTCAACTGGCTGTTCTGGTCCATAACTCTGATATTGTTGGTTCATAGATTTTTCCCACACAGCCATAAAGTCAGCTAATGCTGTCTCTTTTTCTTCATTCCATGTTGGTTCTTGTTCTACTGTTTCTTCAGTGGTACTGATTTCTGTAGACGTTTCTACTGTTGCTGATTCTTCGATTGGTATTTCTATAGTAGAACTTGTCGTTGTCATGCTCGTGCTTTCTTTTGACGATTCATTCTCTGATGTTGTGGGATTTTGACATCCTGACAATAATCCTATTGCTAAAAATAGCAATGCTACACTTTTTTTCATCAAACCCCTCCACTTTCTATCCTTTTTATTATTATATCATCTATTAATATTCTATCATTCATATTTTTTTAGCAAAAAACAACAGTCATCATTCTAACTTCTAGAAATGACGACTGCTATTTTCCTTCATTATTTTAAAAAAGATAATCATTTTTATCGATAGTTTCTGCACTTTTATTCCAACAAAACTTTTTATTTTATCTCTCCATCATTAGATAAGGTGCGATAAAGTTTTAGCCCACTTCTCATAAAGAAAATAAATAATCCACCAGAAATCAGTAACATGGGAACATTTGCGATTAAGCTACGTTTCAAATCTTGGAGAGTATCGGAATATCCTGGCTCAGTATAAGGAATAATAAACGCGGAAATATTGAACCAAAAATTTGAAAGTTGAATAAGAAAAGTTACAAAAGAAATCAGAGCCAAAACTAACCAAAAAACAACAACAAAATTTGTCTTTTTCATGAAAATACACCTCCTAAGTTTAGGATAACAGCAAGATGTATTTCACACAAATGTGAGGTTCTAAAAAACATTTAATAACAAAACATATTTCAAATAAGACAAAATTCTAAACAAAATAAAAATTGTAAAATTTTCTATCTCTATGTTTATTTTCTTAAGTATCTTAATTAAACGAAAAGTATGCTAGGTATTTTCCCATTTAGAGCTACTTTTATTTCTTTAAAAAATAGTTGGAACCATACCGCCATCCATACGCAATGCTTCCCCAGAAAAACCTCCAGCAATAGGACTGGCCACATAAGCTACAAAAGAGCCAATTTCTTCTGGACGAATAAGTCGTTGAATTTGTGATAGAGGACGATGATTTTTCATAAAATCATGTTCTTTTTCTTCTTGGGTGAAGTTAGTGTCTGCATACATAGTGTCAAGCATTTCTTGAACCCCTTCTGTTAAAGTTGAACCAGGCATAACTGTATTCACGGTCACATTTGTTCCCACGGACACTTACCTTTTGGTGTTTTTCTTACTAAAGATTCTTGTAAGTTGTTATAATTTCTCTTAGGAGAATTAAAAATCTCTTCTATCACTAAAAATAGTGATGGAAGAGATTTTTTTAAAATAATTTTCTGAAAGAATCCTGATTCAATCTTTTATTTTAAGAATAAAAAGTAACAATAGATCTTTTTTACATGTAGCGAGAACAATTATTAGCCTTTTAAAATAAAAAATAGTACACTTACCTCAGCTCATTAAACGTATGTTTTTTGAGAAACAAAGGAGGTTGGTAAAATGAAAAATATTGGTTTTTTAAGTTTTGGGCATTGGATGTCCCAAAGTTCCATGGTTAAAACAGCAGAAGAAGCGTATTTGCAATCCATTGATCTAGCAGTGGAAGCAGAAAAACTTGGCATCGACGGAGCGTGGTTTCGCGTCCATCATTTTGCCCAACAAATAGGCTCTCCTTTTCCATTACTTTCTGCCATTGGAGCAAAAACCAGTAAAATTGAAATCGGTACTGGACTCATTGATATGCGTTATGAAAATCCTTATATGATGGCTGAAAATGCGGGCCTTGCGGATATTATTTCCAAAAATCGTGTACAACTAGGTGTGGGACGTGGGTCTCCAGAACAAGTTTTAGATGGTTGGAAATATTTTGGCTATGACTATAGTGAAGAAGATATTAAAGAAGTTACGAGAGAGCGCACGTTAGAATTTTTACAACTTTTAAAAGGAGAACGCTTTGCTACTCAAAACCCTGAACCTCTTTTCCCTCAATCTCCTGGAAAATTACGCCTTGAACCTTACTCAAAAGGTTTAGAACAAAGAATTTGGTGGGGCGCAGGTTCTATTCAAACCGCTGAGTGGGCCGCAAAACACGGGATGAATTTACAGTCTTCTACTTTGGTTAATAAAGAAAGTAATGAACCTTTCCACATTCAACAAGCCAAACAATTAATCGCTTATAAAAAAGCCTTTAAAGAAGCTGGGCATAATTTTAAACCTCGAACCTTAGTGACTCGTTCTATTCAACCGATTACGACAGATCTTGATCGGAAACTTTTTGCCGGTAGTATGTGGGATGAAGACAGTGTGGGTTATTTGTCTTACCATCAAAATCCGACTATTTTCGGTAAAACATTTGCCGGAGAACCTGATGTCATCGCTAAAGAATTAGCCCAAGATGAAGCCATTAAAGAAGCAGACACGCTTTTAATCACTGTTCCTAATACTTTAGGAGTAGAATACAATGTGCATTTATTAGAATCAATTGTGAAAGATGTGGCCCCTCTTGTAGGTTGGCGTTAAAAAAAGTCGAAGGCTTAAGGGCCTTCGACTTTTTTATTGTCGTACTTTTTTCAACACGATGCCACTGTATAACCATACAGTAAGCAGATAATAGATTAAATAAAGGAAAAAGAAAATGGAAAATGGGACTAAAAGGTCTCCATACGGTTCACTTAAAAGAGTGGTGAACATTTGTAGGCCAAATAATACATGGCAAACGCCTAATAATCCAGGCACTAAAAATAATACAGCCAATTCTTTTCTAATGGATTTTTGCAACAAGCTCTTTCTTGTACCGATTTTATTTAACATACTATAACGGATAACATCACTATTAGCTCCAGAAAGAATTTTAAACATTAAGCAACTGGCTAGCATAGCTAAAAAGGCAATTCCTAAGAAAAAGCCCATAAATTCAAAACCAGAAAACATTCCGTTAAAGACATTATACGTATCCACTTTTTGTCCTAAAGAAAAATTATCTTCACTTTGGAGACTTGGATTATTTTTAACATTTTCTGCAGTTAGTTCTTGCAGTTTACTTAAGTCTTTTAGAAAATCTTTCACTTGAATGACTTGAAGTTTTGTTTCAGGTAAATTTAAAGCAGCAAATTGCGCTTCATCAAGTAATTGATGCTCTTTTTGCTTTTGCTCAGGTAATTCTAGTTCTCGCAAACTATCCATGGCCTGAACATCTTGGGCCAGTTCATCCCCTGTAAGCTGAATTTTCTTAGGACGATTCCCAGTGTAATCAATTCCAGTAAGAGGATGAGCATTTAATTGCTCTTTAACATAATAAACAGTTGTGTCGTTTTCTTTTTGATCATAAGTCGTATTGTCCTTAATAGCTAAATCATCTAATTTTTCCGGGGCAAAATTTTGCGCATTATTCAAAATTAAATCATAAGGAGAATTTTGCTCCGTCATTTTAGGAATTTCATTGCGGAAACCAAGACCTACTGTTAAAGCACCTAAAGCTAAGGCAAACAGCATAGCGACTAATGACAACATACGCGTATAATCTTGAATGCGAAAATTCAATTGAGAAAGAGTGAAATTATTTAATTTTTTCAAGGAAAAATTAGTGGTTCCTTTTAAAACTTGTAATACAAAAATCATCACTCCATGGAACACTAAATATGTCCCTAAAACAATAGTGATTAAAGCAATTACTAACGCCATCATGGCCAAGGTCATCACTTGAGTCATCATAAAATAACCTACTGCTAAAAAGCCAATGCCGCCTAAAGTTTCTAATAATAAAAGAGCTTTATTTCTCTTTTTCACATTTGGTGTATCATTTGCTTTAAGTAAACTTAAAATAGGTTTTTTAATCATGGTGCCTGCATTAATAAAGGCCGAAATTAAAAACAAAATAACGAAAAAGACACCGGTGAAAAGAAGAGCTTGCGTATTAACAGGAGAAAAATGAGCTACTTTTACATTAAGTTGTTCTGATAATAATTGATTGACACCACTGGTTAATAAAATTCCCAGACCAGAACCTACCACAGTAGCAAAAATTCCCACAAATAACGTTTCTAGAAAAATCATTTGGGCAATTTTTCGTCCTTTAGCGCCTAACATCATGAACATGGCATAATCTCTTTGGCGCATGGTCATTAAAAAGGAATTGGCGTATAAAATATAAACCATAGTAATAATCGAAAGTAAGACTGTTCCTAGGTGGAAAATCATCACCACAGAAGAAATGATGGAATTACTTTTTAGAAAAGCTTCATTGGTGGCCATGGATTCAAACATATAAAAAATCCCCGAGGCCATGACTAAACCTGAAAATAAAACTAAATAATCTCGTAATTTACTTTTTATTCCAGTAAGAGACATTTTTAAAAGCATTCTGAATCCTCCTTACTGTTTCGCCAAAAAGGTTAAAATATCTTGATAGAAATCTTCTTGGCTTTCATTATTTCTCTTTAACTCTTCGTGGATAATTCCATCTTTAATAAATAAAATTCGTTGGCAGTAACTAGCCGATAAAGGATCATGAGTAACTAGTAAAATAGACACTTGATCTTTTTGGTTCAACTCTTCCATAGTGTCTAATAAATCTCTTGCACTTTTTGAATCTAAAGCGCCTGTAGGTTCATCCCCTAATAAAATTGTTGGTTGGGTAATCAAGGCTCTAGCTGCTGCTACCCGTTGTTTTTGTCCTCCAGAAATCGCTGCTGGATAACTGTTTAAAATATGATCAATGGATAAACGTTGGGCAATTTTTTTCACCCGAGCTTTAATTTCTTTTCCTCGTACTCCTTGTAAGGATAAAGGCACGGCAATATTTTCTGCCGCTGTCATATTTTCTAGTAAATTAAAATCTTGGAAAATAAAACCAATTTCTTCACTTCTAAAATCAGCCAGTTGATTTCCTTTTAATTTAGTCACATCTTTTTGATTAATTCTTACTTCTCCTGAAGTAGGTTGATCTAAGGTGGATAAAATATTTAATAACGTCGATTTCCCTGAGCCAGATGCGCCCATAATACCAACGAAATCTCCTTTTTCCATATCAAAAGAAATTCCTTTTAAAGCTTCTGTTTTTTTCTCATTGCCTGTACCGTATGTTTTCTTTACATTATTTAATGCTACAATTTTTTCCATTTTTCCTCACCTAACTTTTAATCTAATTTTTCTTTTGCTTTTTCTGGAACTTCAGAGCCTTTCACTTCTTCATAAGAAGTGACGCCTTTATTTTTATTCCAAGTCACTTTTAAATAAGCATTCATTTTTAATGGGCGATCTTTAAAAGCGGCAAATT
>CAMJVA010000103.1 GCA_946409145.1 uncultured Enterococcus sp.
TTTTTTAAAATATCTTGTAATTTTGCTTTTTCAGTATTAATGACTTTTCCTCTTAAAGGTAAAATCGCTTGGAATTTCCGATCCCGTCCTTGTTTAGCCGAGCCTCCAGCGGAATCCCCTTCCACTAAAAAGAGTTCATTTTTCTTTGGATTTTTTGATTGGGCAGGGGTAAGTTTGCCTGATAAAAGATTTTCCCCTTTTTTTCGTTTTTTTCCATTGCGACTTTCTTCTCGAGCTTTTCGAGCAGCTTCTCTAGCTTCTCTAGCTTTTAAAGATTTTTTCACTAAAAGTTGCGCGATTTCTCCGTTTTCTTGAAGATAAAAACTTAACTGTTCTGAAATAATATTTTCTACGACAGTTCTTGCAGCAGGTGAACCAAGTTTTCCTTTTGTTTGTCCTTCAAATTGCAGTAATTGTTCTGGGACACGAATGGATAAAACAGCTGTTAAACCTTCTCGAAAATCGCTACCTTCAAGATTTTTATCTTTTTCTTTTAGTAAATTAGCTTTTCTCGCGTAATCATTAAAGGCTTTTGTTAAAGCCGTTTTCATTCCTGCTTCATGAGTCCCTCCATCTTTTGTTCGAACATTATTAACAAAACTTAAAATAGTTTCTGAATACCCATCGTTATACTCCATAGCGTACTCCACTTCAATACCCTCTTTGGCACCTTGAAAGTAAATAACAGGAGTTAAGGCATCTTTTTCTTCATTTAAGTAATTAACAAATTCCTTAATTCCTTCTTCATAATGGAAAGTTTCCGTGTAATCTCCATCACGAAGGTCTCTTAAGGTAATGGTCACACCTTTTAATAAAAAGGCAGACTCTCTTAAACGTTCTTCTAAAGTTTCAAAAGAAAAACGAGTGGTGGAGAAAATTTTGGGATCAGGTAAGAAAATAACTTCTGTACCATCTGATTCTTTAGTTTTTCCAACTTTTTTTAAAGTTTGTTTCACCTTGCCCCCATCATGGAATTTTTCTTCATATAAAATACCATCTCGCACAATTTTCACATCAAGAAAAACAGATAAGGCATTAACCACACTGGCACCCACGCCATGAAGTCCTCCTGAGGTTTTATAACCTCCTTGGCCAAACTTTCCTCCAGCGTGTAAAATAGTGAAAATCACTTCAACAGTGGGAATTCCTGAAGCATGCATTCCCACTGGCATTCCTCGACCATGGTCTTTGACCCCTAAAGAACCATCTGGATACAAGGTGACATCTATTTTATTACCGTAGCCAGATAAAGCTTCATCTACGGCGTTATCAACAATTTCATATACTAAATGATGTAGTCCTCTTGAATCGGTAGATCCAATGTACATTCCTGGACGTTTTCTAACTGCCTCTAAGCCTTCAAGCACTTGAATGGCATCATCATTATATGTTTGGGTTTTCTTAACCACACGGTCAACTCCTAACTTTCTATGTAAAATAAAAAAAGACACGCTAAATTGTACCATATCTTTTTTTTAAAAAACTGTCAAATTCAATTTTTAGGAAAATGAAAAAAATAATTTTTTCTTTTTCAGATTATGGTACACTATCTCATGTAAATAAAACTTCCGAGGTAAATCAATGAAAATTTTTGGACTTCTTATTGTTGCCTACCTAATAGGTTCCATTCCATCAGGGGTTTGGGTAGGACAATTATTTTATCAAAAAGATATTAGAAATTTTGGTTCAGGAAATATGGGAACCACTAATACTTTTCGCGTCTTAGGAAAAAAAGCCGGTATTGTGGTTTTTATCCTAGATATTTTAAAAGGAACCTTAGCCACTTTGCTTCCTATTATTTTTCATTTGTCAATCAATCCTTTATGGTTTGGATTAGCGGCTATTTTAGGTCATACTTTTCCTGTTTTTGCTAAATTTAAAGGAGGAAAAGCCGTGGCAACTTCTGCTGGGATGCTCCTTGGTTATTATCCTCCTTTTTTCTTTTATTCTCTAGGAATATTTTTCATTCTTTTATTTTTAAGTTCCACAGTCAGTCTTTCTAGTATGATAGCGGCTATTTTAGTGACGATTTCTACTATTATTTTGCCAGTGATTTTTCCTGTATTATTGCCTAAACAGGACTGGTTTTTAACCATTATTGCTTTTGCGGTTACTTGTTTTATTATTTATCGCCACAAAGATAATCTGAAACGAATTAAAAATGGAACCGAAAGTCGCGTTCCTTTTGGCTTATTTAAAGCAAAAAAAGAGAAAACCAAAAAATGATTTTCCTTTCATAAACAAAAAAGGAGTGAGGCATTTTCTGCTTCACTCCTTTTTTGTTAGGATTTTTTAAAAAATAGCTCTCGTATTAATATCTAAATCTGATTGTAAGACAGTAATAATTTCTTGCATTTTGTTATCCATTTCTGAAAAAATAGGACAACATTTTTCATAAGTGGAGCAGTCAATGGGATCAGCTAGGATTTTTTTCAACTTAAAAATATTCTCTTCATAAGTTTCTACAATGTGTAAAATGGCAATCACCATTTCTCTGTCAACAATATTTTTTTCATATTTTAAAAGTTGACGAATATTTTCAATCCGTTTAGTTAACTTTTGTGTGTTTCGCTCCATGGAAAGCTGAATGGAATCACACAAAACTTTTCTTTGATACTGGGAGACTTGTTGCTCTTTAATATCTTTTAATGTTTGCGTCATGGAGACAAAAGCTAAATTATAAATATTTAAATTAGAAACTAAATGGAAAGATAATTCCATTTCACTCACCTCTCTTATGCTTTTCTAATCAAATTATAATCTATTTTTTCTAGAGGCGCAACTTTAAACTGAACTTTTTTCTACAAAAATTAGAAAAAAATAAAAATTCTCATTTTATTCCTCGCTGTCTGTAGTAATTTCTATTAAATTTCCTTCTGGATCTTGAATAACAGCTTCATAATATCCATCTCCAGTGACTCTAGGACCAGATAATAACGGATAACCGTCTTTTTGTAGTTTTTCTGAAAAGCGATTCACGTCATCTTTGGTTCCCACAGCCATTGCTAAATGAGTGAGTCCACGGCTGTCTGAAATATGAGGACTGGAAAATCTTTTTTTTGTTAATTCTAAACGACTTCCTGTTTTAAATTGAATAAAATAGGACTGAAACTGTGTCTTAGGATTGGTATATAAAGGACTACTGTTCCCGTTAAAATAAGTTTCATAAAACTCACGCATTATTTCTAAATCTTTTGTGAGGACAGCAACGTGTTCAATGTACATAAGTTTTCTCCTTTTAAAAATTAATTATTAAAAAGTATAACTTTTCTTTAAACAAAAGGACAATAAATTGCCTTTCTAATTTGGAAAGACTTGTTTTTTTGAAAATTTTACACTACTCTTAAAAAGAAAAAGAACATTTTATATCTAATTTTAACCATAAAATCTATTTATTTAAGGAGCTGTGAAATGAAAAAAATTCTCGTACTTCATACAGGCGGTACCATTGCCATGCATGAAGATGAAACCACTAAAAACGTCACTCCAGGAGCTAATAATCCTTTAATTAATGCTCCTATAGACATTCCTGAGGATGTTTCTTTAACTGTAGAAGAAATGTTTAATTTACCTAGTCCTCATATCACGCCTACTCACATGCTTTTATTGAAACAAAGAATCCAAAAGGCCAAAAAAGAGGGTTATTTTGGTGTTGTCATCACACATGGAACAGATACTTTAGAAGAAACTGCTTTTTTCTTAGATACAACCATTGGCGATCTGCTTCCGATTATTATTACTGGAGCCATGCGCTCGTCAAATGAACTAGGTAGTGACGGATTATATAATTTTGAAAGCGCGATTCGCGTCGCTAGCTGTGAGACGGCTTTAGAAAAAGGTGTTTTAGTAGTGATGAATGATGAAATTCATTCTGCCCGCTATGTGACAAAAACCCATACAACAAATGTTGCCACTTTTAGAACCCCTACTTTAGGACCTGTTGGCATTGTGACTAAAAGCAAAATTTTATTTTTACAAGAAATTTTACCTCAATGCCGTTTTGATGTAGAGGAAATGGACGGCCTGGTTCCTATTATAAAATCTTATGCCGGGATGCAAAAAGGATTGTTTCAAGCACTAGCAACAAGTCCTATTGATGGACTAGTTATTGAAGCTTTAGGGGCTGGAAATTTACCTCCAGAAACCCTACACCCTTTAGAAGAAATTATCGCCTCAGGACTACCAGTAGTGTTAGTTTTCCGCTGCTTTAATGGTATCGCAGAACCAGTATATGACTACGAAGGTGGCGGCAAACAACTACAAAAAATGGGCATCATCTTTTGTAATAGTATTAATTCCCAAAAAGCTCGACTTGAATTACTTGTAGCTTTAAATAAAAAATTAACCCGCGAAGAACTCATTCACTATATGGAAAATTAAAGATTATATAACCAACTAATTTCATAAAAAATCGCCCTGATCTTGATTAGGGCGATTTTTTTATGAAATTTTTTCATTTTGCTGATTAATTTTCAAACAAAGTCTTATTTTTTCTTCGGTTCATCATCATCCATTTTCAGAACAGCCATGAAGGCTTCTTGTGGGACTTCCACTGAACCGATTTGTTTCATGCGTTTTTTACCGGCTTTTTGTTTTTCTAAGAGTTTCCGTTTTCTGGACACGTCTCCTCCATAACATTTAGCCAATACATTTTTTCTAAGAGCTTTAATGTCAGAGCGGGCAACAATTTTTTGCCCAATAGCGGCTTGAATCGGCACTTCAAATTGTTGGCGAGGAATTAAAGCTTTTAATTTTTCAACAATCACTCGTCCTCGTTCTTGAGCAAATTCTTTATGCACAATAAAGCTCAAAGCATCCACTCGTTCACTGTTTAGTAAAATATCCATTTTAACGAGTTTACTTTCTCTATAATCAGAAAGTTCATAGTCAAAAGAGGCGTACCCTTTTGTAGAGGATTTTAATTTATCAAAAAAGTCATAGACGATTTCTGATAAAGGAATTTCATAGATAACATTTACTCGGTAATCATCTAAGTAATCCATCGTCACAAATTCTCCCCGTTTTCGCTGGGACAATTCCATCACGGCACCTACATAATCATTAGGAACCATAATTTGCGCTTTAACATAAGGTTCTTCCACTGATTGAATGGTAACCGGATCTGGAAAATCTGCGGGATTATCGACGATTATTTGTGTACCGTCTGTTTTATTCACATGATAAATAACAGATGGTGCCGTGGTAATTAAGTCCAAATTAAATTCTCGCTCCAAGCGTTCTTGAACCACATCCATGTGCAGTAGTCCTAGAAAACCACAACGGAAGCCAAAGCCTAATGCTTGAGAAGTTTCTGGTTCAAATTGTAAAGCAGCGTCATTTAATTGTAATTTTTCTAAGGCTTCCCTTAAATCATTATATTTAGAAGTTTCTATAGGATATAGACCACAAAAAACCATAGGATTTAATTTGCGATAACCAGCTAAAGCTTCTTTGGCAGGGTTATTAGCTAAAGTAACAGTGTCTCCTACTCGAGTATCTTGGACAGTTTTAATACTTGCGGTAATATATCCAACATCTCCTACCATTAAATAATCTCTTTGAATGGCTTTAGGAGAAAAAACACCCACTTCAGTCACTTCAAATTTTTTACCATTAGACATGAGCATAATCTCATCCCCTGGTCTAACAATCCCATCTTCAATACGTACATTTAAGACCACGCCTCGATAAGAGTCGTAGACAGAATCGAAAATTAAAGCTTTTAAAGGTGCTTCTAAATCCCCTTTCGGACAAGGGACAATGTCAACAATTTGTTCTAAAATTTCTTCAATCCCAATTCCTGCTTTAGCACTCGCTAACACTGCATCAGAAGCGTCAATGCCAATAATATCTTCAATTTC
>CAMJVA010000104.1 GCA_946409145.1 uncultured Enterococcus sp.
TTCTTTTACTTCTTTCGTTTCTTCTTCCACAACTTCTTCTGTTGTTTCTGTCTCTAAGGCATCTTCTTTAGCTTGTTTTTCAAGTTCTTCTTTCACTTCATCAAAATCTTTCTTTTCTTCTGCTTGTTTTTGGGCGTCTTTTTCTTCTAAAGCCCGTTTAGCTTCTTCGAAAGTTTGAGCAGTGGTTTTTTCACTTGGAAATTCTCCTGTTTCTTGAGGCATTTTTCCTTCTTCAAATAAAGATTTAATTGCTTTAGCATCAAGGGTTTCATATTGTAATAAAGCTTCAGCAATTAAGCGGTGTTTGTCTCTGTTTCCTTGGATAATTTCGTAAGCTTTTTGGTGTGCTTCATTCATAATGCGGCGAACCTCATTATCAATTTCAAAAGCAACTTGTTCAGAGTAACCTTTTGTTTGACCATAATCACGACCAACAAAGACTTGATGGTTACCTTCATATTGAATTGGACCTAATTTTTCAGACATTCCATATTCAGTGACCATGGAACGAGCAATGCCAGTGGCTTGTTCAAAGTCATTAGAAGCTCCTGTGGACTGAACCCCAAAGACAACTTCTTCAGCTACTCGACCACCTAAAAGTCCAACGATTTGTTCAAACATATCGTCTTTCGTTAATAAGAATTGATCTTCTTTTGGAAGAGCAATCATATATCCTCCAGCACGTCCTCTTGGGATAATCGTTACTTTATGCACCACGCGAGCATTAGATAAAATCAAACCAACAATGGTATGTCCTGCTTCGTGGAAAGCCACCATTTCTCGTTCTTTTTTGGAAATCACTCGGTCTTTTTTCGCAGGACCGGCAATGACCCGATCTTCTGCTTCGTCAATATCAGAAGCATCAATTTTTTTCTTGTTCCGACGAGCAGCGACTAAAGCCGCTTCGTTTAAGACATTTTCTAAATCAGCACCAGCAAAGCCTGGAGTTTGTTGGGCAACAACTTTCAAATCAACATCATCTGCTAAAGGTTTATTTCTAGCATGAACTTTCAAAATAGCTTCCCGACCTTTAACATCAGGGCGACCAACTAAAATTTGTCTATCAAAACGACCTGGACGTAAAAGAGCTGGATCTAATACATCAGAACGGTTAGTAGCGGCAATGACAATAACCCCTTCGTTCCCGTCAAATCCATCCATTTCAACTAATAATTGGTTTAAAGTTTGTTCTCTTTCATCATGACCGCCACCCATGCCGGCGCCACGTTGACGACCTACTGCATCAATTTCATCAATGAAGATAATCGCTGGAGCATTTTTCTTAGCTGTTTCAAATAAGTCACGTACCCGACTTGCTCCAACCCCGACAAACATTTCTACAAAGTCAGAACCAGAAATGGAATAAAATGGTACTCCTGCTTCACCAGCAACTGCTTTGGCTAATAAAGTTTTACCAGTTCCGGGAGGTCCTTCTAATAGTACCCCTGCTGGAATTCTCGCACCTAATTCCACAAAACGTCTTGGATCTTTTAAAAATTCAACCACTTCAACTAATTCTTGTTTTTCTTCTTCTGCACCAGCTACGTCAGAGAAACGTACCCGATTGGCTTTTTTGTCGGCTTCTTTGGCTTTTGATTTACCAAAGTTCATCACTCGACCACCGCCGCCACCTTGTTGCCCTTGACCCATCATCATGTATAAGAAAAAGACCATAATGATAATTGGTAAGATACTAAATAAAAGTGACAACCATAAACCAGATGAAGCTTCTTCTTTAACCGTTAAATTGGTTCCTGTTTCCTCTGCAAGATCTTGTACTTTGGCAATACTTGCATCGTTAGCTAAAACAACGGTGGTAAAGCTTTTTGTTGCTACATTAGAAGACCCCCATAAAGGAAGACCTCCTGTATTTTCTACTTCTTGTTCTTCACCGTATTCTCCGGTAATTTTTAACACACCGTTAGACGGCTGCATGGTCACCTTTTCGATTTTTCCTTGTTCTAATTGTTGTGTGAACGTTGAATATTCGATATCAGGAGACTGTTCCCCAGGATTGCCTAGGAAAAAATATCCTGCTAAACCAAGCAACAAGAGTAACAGCACATAATATAGGCCGTTTTTCATTCCGCCGCTTTTATTTTTCATAGCTAACCTCCTAATTTTTTTACTATATTTAATTTTACCACAAACTTGTTTTTCTAAAGCCTATTTTGATTCATTTTCATAAACTTCTGGCTTTAAAATACCTACATAAGGTAAATTGCGATATTCTTCAATGTAATCTAAGCCATAACCTACTACAAATTCTCCTGGAACTTTAAAACCAATATAATCAGCTGTAATGGCTTTTGTTCTTCCGGAAGGCTTATCTAATAAGGTTACAATTTTCACAGATTTTGCTTGACGATATTTAAATAAATCCACTAAATAAGACAAGGTTAACCCTGTATCAATAATGTCTTCTACAATTAAAATATCTCTTCCAGCTACATTGGTGTCTAAATCTTTTAAGATTTTCACTTCCCCTGAAGAGTAAGTTTCTCTGCCATAACTAGACACATCCATGAAATCAATTTCCATTGGCATATCACAGGCTCTAATAATATCGGCCATAAAAGGGACCGCACCTTTTAAAATCCCCACGACTAAAGGTGTTTTTCCTTCATAGTCTTTGGTTAAAATTTTCCCCAATTCTTGGGTTTTTTCTTGAATTTGTTCTTGGGTAATTAAAATTTCTAAAATGTCCTTTTCTAACATATAATCTCCTTTGCCATTGAAGTGTTGATATAGATAAGTCTGTAAAACATTTTAGCAGTTTCCCCTTGGTAACTCAAATAAGATTTTCCATTTGGGATCATCCATAAGATATTTTTAAACTTATCTGCTACCACCCACTGATTTTGTCTTATTTCTTGGGGAATTTTTTCATCAATGAAATACCGTCGTAGCTTTTTAGTGTACCCTTCTTTTTTTAGTTTAATCACATCTCCTTGTTCCGGATGACGAATAACTAAATTTTCTACAGGTTCATAAATGGAAATAAAGTAACATTTTCCTTCTTGAGGCCAAGAAATTGGATAATTTTCTTGAAATAATCCGACTTTTTCTGTGGCACTTAGTTTAACCCAAGTATTTAAAGAAAGGACTTGCGGTGAAAAAGGTAAAATTTCTTGGGGGTTTTTTTCAAAAAATACTAAAGTATCTTCTTTCACCTGTAAGGTTTTATCTTTTAGTACCAAGGTGCCATAAGTTTTTTTATTTAAAAAGGAATGGAGTTGTTTTTTTTCTTCTGGAGAAAAGAAAAGCTTTTCCTCTTTTAACCATAAGTCAAAATAACTCTTTTGGAAGTTTTCTGGAAGAAGTTTATACAAACTTAAGGAAAACTTACCTTGGAGTTTGGGAAATTCTAAAGAGGTTAATTCCTCATTGAGTTGATAAAAATGTTTTAGCACTTGGGGATTTTCTTTTTTTAATAAAGGTAAAATTTCTTTTCGATACCGATTTCTCGTATAAGTTAAATCTTCATTAGACGCATCTTCAAAATAAGTCAGCTCATGTTTTTTAGCGTATGCATATAATTCTTCTTTAGGAAAGGGTAATAAGGGACGGTACAAGGTGCCTTTTCCAAAAGGTTGGGTTTTTAAAAAGGCTAAATTTTTCAGCTGCGTCCCTCTGGTTACTTTCATTAAAAAAGTTTCTCCCAGATCATCTAAATGATGAGCAGTAAGTAAGATACTTTTTTCGGTTAAATTTTCCTTGAAAAACTCATACCGGAAATGTCGGCCTATTTCTTCCGTGAATTTGTCTTCTTTAAAATATTTAATGTTTAACGTTAAATTTTTTTCTTTGACGTATTTTTTTAAAAAATCCGTTTCTGTTGCCGCTTCTTTTCTTAGACCATAATTTACGTGAAGCAAGTGTGGTTTTAGATTCATTTTTAATAAAATGTCTAAAAGAACCATGGAGTCCACTCCTCCAGAAATTGCTAAAAAATAAGTTTGGTCTTTTAAAAGACTTTTTCTTAAGGTTTTTTCTAATTCCAAGGCATCACCTTCTTGAAAATAAACTTGTGCTTATTGACTGCTTTTATCATTTATTAAGAATGAAGAGAGTGGGATATAAACCTGTCCCACTCTCTTATGTTATCTTTAGTTACGGCGTCCTCCACGACCTCCGCGTTTTCCTTCTGTGTTTCTTTTAATAGAAGAAAGGCGATCATCAGAATCCTTTAAAAAGTTACTCATTAAACTATCAAAATCTTGTTTTTGATTTTGCATTGGACTAGCTTTTTTCGGAGCTTGATGGCGATTATCCCGATCTTTATGTTCAAATTTTCCCTTTGGTGGGTATTTTTTTTCTGGACGAGGTGGTTGACTCTCGTCAGCTTGGCGAATAGAAAGACCGATTTTACCGTCATTTCCTACTGAAGTTACTTTTACCGTTACTTCATCTCCCACGCTTAAAACATCGTGGATGTCTTTGACAAAGCCATTTGAAACTTCACTGATATGGACTAAGCCGGTTTTTTTCTCCCCCAAATCGATGAAGGCTCCGAAATTAGTGATTCCGGATACTTTTCCTTGTAACTTTGCTCCTACTTCAATTGCCATAAAAAAATTGCTCCTCCTTAAAAGCTTTTCCCTGTTTATTTATCTTCAGTCGACATACTTGTCGAACTTTGATCAGTAGTATCTGCTACACTTTCACTTGGTACCGTGTAGACTTTTTCCCCATTTTTAGAAAGTAAGTAGCGACTTCTCGCTAATTTTCCTAAATAATCCTCATCTTTTAAAAGTGAGACATCATCTGACAGGTCTGTTTCTTTTTTTGCTAACTCTGCTTCTTTTTTAGTCATTTCTGTTTCTTGATTGCGAAGACTCATGAGTTTGCTACCATCTTTAAGCACATGGTAAGCGGAAAAACCTAAGATGACTAAGGCCAAAATCAGTATCACCGATAGCCGACGTCTTTTATAGGTCAAGCGTTTTTGTTCTGCCTGAAATTTTGCCAACTGGGCTTTATGATACTCATTGTTTAAAGGGGCAATCTTATTCCCTTTTTTTGCCATAGTAGACCCTCCTTAAGGTTTCACCACCCATTATAACAGCTTAAAAATACCTTGTCTAATGCTAATTTTCTTCTTTTGCCACTGCTTCTTCTTTTAAAATTTCATACATTTCACTGGCAGCATCTTTTTTAACCACTTCTTTTGTAGAAAGAACTTTTGCCACTAAAGTTTTATTCCCAAACTTAATGGTTAATTCATCCCCAATTTTAATATCTGTAGAAGATTTTGCTACTTTACCATTAACTAAAATTCGGCCTTTATCGGCTACTTCTTTAGCTACCGTACGACGTTTAATAATTCTAGAAACTTTTAAATATTTATCTAAGCGCATCTTATTTTCCTTTCTTGGCGGTAAAGAATCGCCAAATTTCTTTTCCCTTTGGTAACATTAACCACTCTCTTAAAGTAAATAAATCGACTCTAACAGTCCCATATAAAAACCACATTAACCCAATGACAACGCCTAAAAGACTGAATAAAATGGCACTGAGTCGACTGTGATAAACAAAAGGGCTCACAATGGTTTCATAAGCAAAAAGAATAATGCCCATGGAAAAAGAAATTCCTAATAATTTTTTTAAAAATCCTTGTTGTGTGTAAAACTTCTTTAATTTTTTTCCTGAATGACTTCCTAAATAAAGCAAGGTGCCTAAAAGACCCAAAACAGTCGACCAGCTACTACCTAGAGTTCCTAAATGATAGGTTAAAAAATAGATACTGGCTATTTTAATGCCTAAGCCTAAAAAAGCGCCTTTTAAAGGAATTAAATAATTATTTTGACTTTGCAAAATAT
>CAMJVA010000105.1 GCA_946409145.1 uncultured Enterococcus sp.
GCACAAGGCTCATCATCTTTTCGCCGTTGCCCGTACATAACGTTACAAACGTGGAAACCTTCTTCATAAAGTTTTTCCAAATTCATGCGAGATTTAGATAATTCTTGTTCCTTAGGAGAATTTTTGTCATCTAATTCTTCTAAATGTTGCCGTAAATGCTGATTTTCTAATTCTAATTCTGCATTTCTGGCCACTAATTCTCTTAAGGCTTCTTTTATTTCTGCTAATTGATTCATGGTTGTTGATAATTCTACTTCTAAATTATCAAAGCTATCATATAATCCTCTTTTATCCATGGTTGTCACCTAATTCCTCAAAGGCATATTCTAAAGGACTATCTTGACCGAACACTTTCACTTTAACCACTCGTGATAAAAGATTTAAGCCAATGACTTTTCCTTTTCCTTCTGGAGTTAAGACTTCTTGCCCATAATCAGGCATTAATTTTTTCGCTTCTTCATATTGTTCATTTTCATATTGTAAACAACACATTAAGCGTCCACATAAGCCAGAAATTTTCACTGGATTTAAAGAAAGTCCTTGATCTTTGGCCATTTTAATTGACACTGGCATAAAATCTCCTAAAAAAGTAGAACAACATAATTGTCGCCCACAAGGACCAATGCCTCCTAATATTTTCGCCTCATCTCTTACACCTACTTGGCGTAATTCAATTCTTGTTTTAAAAATACTAGCTAAGTCCTTCACTAATTCGCGAAAATCAATGCGACCATCAGCAGTAAAACAAAACACTAATTTACTTTTATCAAAAGAATAGGCTACTTGGGTTAGCTTCATTGCTAAACCATGTTGCGCAATTTTTTCTTTGGCAATTTGTTTTGCTTTCTTTGCTTCTTGCACATTTTCCTCTGCTTTTTGTAAATCTTCTTCTGTTGCAATATATAAAATAGGTTTTAACTCCCCAGTTAATTCATCTTCAGGTAGCTCTTTTTCTAAAATTTTTACTGTGGCCATTTCTTTGGTTTGTTGACTTTCTACAATCACTTTTTGCTCTTTTTGAAGCGTTAAACCATTTGGCGCGTAATAATAAATATGTCCTGCATGTTGAAATGAAACTCCTACAACACGTGTCACCTATATGCCCTCCTTTCACCTAACTTGTGCCTGAATAACTCCTTGTTCTAAGGCATTTTGGAAACTCACATTACTTTGAAACTTTCTTTTTTGCTCAAGAAAAATACTCAAGAGCTCTCCTTTTTCTTTAGGAGGGAGTTGACTTTTCTTTAAAAAGTAAAAAATCATTTCAAAACAGGTTTCCTGCTGTTTTTTTTCTTTCAGGTTAGCTAATTTTGTTTGGACTAAAATAAAACTTTCCCAGTTGTGGGCACTTAATTTTCCTACAAAATTTTCTACTTCACCTACAGCATCATTAAACCACGGCTCTTCAGACATTTCAACTGCTTTTGTAAAACTATCTGTTAAGTAGCTGAGGACATCAGCATTTTTTTTAGTGAGAGTATTTTCTGTCAGTTTTTCTCTTAAACGATCTTTTTTTAAAGGACGTAAATGTAAGATAGAAAGGCGCGATTGAATCGTCGGTAAAATTTGTCCTAAAGCAGTGGTGGTAAAAATAGCCAAGGTATCCTCTTGAGGTTCTTCTAAAAATTTCAATAAACTATTGGCCGCACTCACAGACATTTTTTCTCCAGAAGAAATAATAAATCCTCGCTTTTTAGTTTCCATTCCGCTTTTTCCAAATTCTTGTTGCAGTAATCTAATTTGCTCTACTTTAATGGTGTTGCCTACAGGTGCAATATGGAGCACATCAGGATGTTCATTTTCTTGAATTCGCCGGCAATTTAAACATTTTAAACAAGGATCGCCATCTTTTGGCTCTAAGCAAAAAAAGCCGCACATGGCCCACGTGGCCCATTCATTTAGTTGAAAAAGATCTTCTCCTTCAAAAAGATAAGCATGGAGGAGAGTTCCATGCTTAAGACTGTTATGAAGTTGACGATACAAAATAGGTTGTTCGTCTTTAATAGCTTGCATGATTAATACTGCTTAAACTCATCAATTGGTAAGACAAAGCAAGTGGCTCCCCCCACTTCAACCTCCACTGGGTAAGGGATTTGACCATCTAAGGAAAGATCTAAGCTTACAGGAGTTGAAACATATTGTTTTCTTGCTTGACAGGTTTCTTTAATCAAGTCTAAAGCTTCTTGAACACGAGCGTCATCAATCCCAATAATAAAAGTGGAGTTGCCTGATTTTAAAAAGCCACCAGTGGATGATAATTTTGTGGCCCGAATGTTGGCGTCGATGAATTCATTGGCCAATCGATTGCTGTCTTTGTCTTGAACGATTGCTAAAATTAATTTCATAATAAATTCCGCCTTTCAAACTACTATTTATTTTTGAAAATACAATGGAAACCGATTAATTAAATGAGTGAGACAATCTTTAACAACTGAATTTAAGTCTTGTCTGGCATCAATTTTTTCAATACGTTCAGGATACTTTTCTAAAAGTTGTAAGTATCCATGGCGTACTCGTTGATGAAATTGTGGGGCTTCAGCATCTAAGCGATTAATTTCATTGGTGCGATGTTGATAAATTCTAGCAAGGCCTGTATCAGAGTCCACATCTAAATAAAGGGTGACATCAGGTGCTAAGCCTTCTGTGGCAAATTCATTCATTTTCGCAACAGCTTCCACACCAATTTTTCGCCCAGCACCTTGATACGCTAAAGAAGAATCTACAAAGCGATCACATAAAACAATTTTTCCTTCTTTTAAAGCTGGTAACACTTTATCCACTAAATGCTGTCTTCTTGAAGCGGCATAAAGTAACGCTTCTGTTCTAGCATCAATTTCTGTATTGTTTTTATCTAAAACAATTTGGCGAATTTTTTCAGCTACTGGACTTCCCCCAGGCTCTCTTGTTACAACAATTGGTCTTAAAGAAAGTTCTTCAAGTCGCGGAGTTAATTCTTCAATGACGCTGGTTTTTCCTGCCCCATCTGGACCTTCAATGGTAATAAATAATCCTTGCAAAATATAGCCTCCATTACATTAATTTTACTGGAAATAGGCAAAATTCTCAAACATTACAATTCTCTTCTGCCCTCTACTGCTTTTAGAAGGGTGATTTCATCAGCATACTCAATGTCAGAACCTACTGAAAGACCATGAGCTAAACGCGTGACTTTAATACCAGCTGGTTTTATCAGTCGGGATAAATACATAGCCGTGGCTTCCCCTTCTGTTGTCGCATTCGTGGCAATAATCACTTCTTTAACAGTTTCGTCTTGCAGTCGTTTAATTAAAGAAGTGATATTAATATCCTCAGGTCCCGTGCCTTCCATAGGAGATAACACTCCATGTAACACGTGATAAAGTCCATGATACTCGCGCATTTTTTCTAAACTCATCACGTCTTTTGGCTCTTCCACCACTAAAATAGTTGACTTGTCGCGACTTTTATCTTGGCAAATTTCACAAGGATCACTTTCGGTAATATTTCCACAAACAGAACAATAAGTTAAATCTCTTTTTACGGCAATTAAAGCTTTGGCAAAATCATTCACATCCGCTTCTTTCATATCAATCACCGTAAAGGCTAAACGGGTGGCAGTTTTTTGACCAATTCCAGGAAGCTTCATAAAGCTTTCCATTAACTGGGCCACAGGTTGTGGATATTGCATGATTTTATTTCCTTCTTTATTTTATTTTAAAGTCCAGGGATACCTTTCGCATATTTTCCCATGGTTTTTTCTGTTTCTTTGGCAATTTGATTTAAGCAATCGTTAACCCCTAACATAATCACTTCTTCTAAGGTTTCTAAATCGTCAGGATCCACTGCTTCAGGTTTGATTTTAATCCCTTGCATTTTTTTATCTCCAGTAAAAGTGACTTCTACTACTTGAGAAATGTTAGCAGTAAATACTTTTTCATTTAATGCTTCTTGGGCTTTACCCATTTCTTTTTGTAATTTTTGCATTTGTTTCATCATACCTTGCATATTTCCCATACCACGCATTATTATTTTCCTTCTTTCATTTAGTCATTAATAATTTCCACAGCATCCCCGAAAAGTTCGTGAGCTGTTTCAACCAGTTCATCTTTTTTTACTTCTGGTACTAAATCCATTTCTTTCATTTCTTCAGAAACGGGAGTCACTTCTCCTTGTTTTAACTGCGCCACAAAACTTTGGCGTAATTTTGGCCAAACATCTTTTGGAATGGCCACTAGTTCAGGCTCATATTGAATGAGCCGATTAAAACCATTTTTTAAAGCAAAATGTAATTCTTCATCTTCTTGAGCCCGATGAGAAATAATTTCATGGGTAAACACCGCTAAAATGGCTTTAGGAGAAGCGGCCACTACTTCACTCGTCATCATTAAGGCTTTTTGCGCTGGAGACAAAAGTTGTAAGACATCTACCCAATGATGACGCACTCCTTGGAGATTTTCGTGAGTGGCTTCTTTTAAAACATCATATACTTTTTGTTTTGGAATTTGGGGATGTAAGTTTTGTTTGGTTGCTTTTCTTTGAGGTACTTGTGGGTTAAGTGTTACTTTTCCATTTTGGACTTGTTGTAATTTATCTTCTAAAACTTGGATTTTTTTCTCTAAGTTTTTAATTTCTCCTAAAATATTTTCTGAAGTTGAACCTATGCCTAAAGTAGTGTCTAAGATCTCTTTAGATACGGCTGCATTTACTGTTTCTCGTCCATGAGAATTAGGATTTTCTCCCACTTGTTTTCTTTCAGAAATTTCTGTGTTCTCTGTAGCAAGTTTGACCGTCGTCACTTCTAAATAAATCCGTCCTTCATTAGTGAAACGCAAATCTTGTTGAGTACTGTTCAGAATTTTAATGTAGTGATAAATCATTTCTGGGGTAATTTTTTCCCCTAAATTTTTAAAACTATCAGAAACTTGGGCATGCTGCTCTTTAAAAAACTCTGGGGCTTTTTGATACATTAATAAGTCCCGTAATAAAGTTAAAAGATTTTCCAAAAAGCGTTTCGGTTCTTTTCCTTCTTGTAAAATACTTTCTAGGATTTCTAAACTTTTTTCCACATTCAAACGGACACACGCTGATAAATACTCGCTTAAAGTTTCTTCTGACAAACTACCTGTCACTTCAAGAGCAGCTTGTTGAGTAACCTCATCTGACCTGTAAGAAATGGCTTGATCTAAAATAGATAACGCATCCCTCATGCCCCCTTCTGCAGCACGAGCGATAATATTTAAAGCCGTTTCCTCGTAAGGTTTGTTCATTTTTTCGAGAATTTCTTTTAAATGAGCAACAATATCCTCATTGGAAATTTTCTTAAAGTCAAAACGTTGGCAACGAGAAATAATGGTTGCTGGAATTTTGTGTACTTCAGTGGTAGCTAAAATAAAAATAACGCTTTTAGGCGGTTCTTCTAAAGTTTTTAATAAGGCATTAAAAGCGCCAGTGGATAACATATGCACTTCATCAATAATGTAAACTTTAAATTTTCCTTGAGTAGGAGCATATTTTACTTTATCCCGTAATTCCCTAATTTCGTCGACCCCGTTATTACTGGCGGCATCAATTTCCATAACGTCATTTAAACGACCTTCTGTAATGGCTTGGCAAATGTCACACTCATTACAGGGCTCCCCATCTTTTGAGTTGGGACAATTAATGGCTTTAGCAAAAATTTTAGCCGCGGAAGTTTTCCCTGTTCCCCTTGGACCACAAAATAAATAAGCATGACTTGTTTGGTGGCTGGCTATGGCATTTTTTAAAGTTTGGGTGACTGCTTGTTGACCAATTAAA
>CAMJVA010000106.1 GCA_946409145.1 uncultured Enterococcus sp.
CTAGTAAACATAAGGCATCATCTGGAGCTACTGGTAAGAAAATAGCTAAGGCAAAAAGTTTGGAAAATCTTTTTTCATTACTAATAAAGCCGCTATATTTAGCAAAGGTTTTTGGAGGAAGGAGGGACTGGATTAAAGGTTTACCATATTGTTTGGCTAAAAAGAAATTCACCATGGAACCTAAACAAATCCCCACGTAATTATAAACAAATCCCCAAACAGGACCAAAAATTAAAACTCCTGCGGCTAAAGAAATTCCACCTGGAATAATAGGCAAGACTACTTGGACCAACTGAATTAAAATAAAAACAAGGGGGGCGAAATGATGGGCCCTACCAATGGTTAACTGTAATTGTGATAAATCATCAAAGACACCAAGGCGCCACCAATAAATAGTTAAACTGACTGTAGCTACTAATCCCACTAGGGAAATAACATTCATAAGCTTTCTAGTTGTTGTAGGGTTCATTTGTCCTCACTCCTTTTTACCTGTGATTTAACTATAGCAATTAATTTAGAAATTGCCCTCAGTCTTAGGTCCAATTTTTGTTTCAAACTAATTTTAACAGAGATTCTTTATCTTGGGGAGTAATAAAGAAGAGTTATAGTTTTTTTAAGAAATAAAATTTTAAAAAAATTAACGCTAAAAGAGCATTTCAGTTTAATGAAATGCTCTTTTTCTTTAAATAGTTTTCAAGGTCTATGAGGTTTATTTTAAGAATTTTTCTTTATAAGCATCATATTCTTCTTGCGTAATTAAGCCTTCATCTAAAGCTTTTTTTCGTTCTTTTAAAGCTTCAGTAGAAGTCATAGGATTAGACGTAACTTTTTGTCGATTAGCTGTCGTAATCCCATCCATTACCCCATCTTGCATATCACTTTTACTATCTTCTAAACGTTTGGCAATATTAAAAACTACGCGTTTTGTCCAGAAAATACTAAAAACTTCCCGGAAACTTTCGATTCTTAAAGAACCCCAAACAATTCTAGTATTAGGATTGATGGTGTTAATATTACTTAGAGGAATACTTTTATAGTCGTTATTAAAAGGAACCCAGCGAGCAAAAATTAAGCGTCCAGCATTAGTAATCCCATAAGCGGTAAATCCTTTACAACTAAAGTAACGTACTTTTCCAGTTTGTTTATTAGAAATTCTTTCGTGAAAATCTTCGGGAGATTCTCCTTGTTCTTGTTGGAAATTTTCTCGATCTTCTGGATGATGGCGAGCAATAAAAGAAACTAAAACTTCTTCATCCCGTCCTAGAGCATCTTCAATAAGTTTAAAATGTTTTTTCTGTAACCAAGGCCCAATTAAAGGGGTTAAGTTAAAGCCTAATTTTTCTTTTCGGGCAAAGGCATACATTTCCTCAGCTTTTTTCATTATAAAAACTCCTTAACTATTGCTTTATGCAACGCATTTTCTTCTCTTAAATTATAGCATAAGTTTCTTTAATCAAAGTACTAAAAAATTTCATTAAATTTCCAGAAATGTTTTTATGAATTATGAAAAATCAAGCTGTTTATATAGCGTATTTTTCTTTTTTTAAAAAACTTAATTATAAAAATAAAATTGGTATATCCCTTAATATGAAAGGTCTTGTAAGTTTTAGTACAACATTTTTGTAAATAATAAAAAAACATGCTAAAATGATTTTATCACTTATAGAACGGAGAGTTACTATGGCCAGAAGAAAGACCATTACTCGGGAAGATATTTTACAAGCTGCCTTTAAATTAGTTTCTCAAGAAGGATTTGGACATTTTACGGCTAGAAGTGTTGCCAAAAAAGTGGGTTCTTCTACGCAACCGATTTATTTGGAATTTGAAAATATGGATGATTTAAAAGATGCTCTTTATGAAAAAATTTATGCTTATTTAGGAAATGAAGTTTTTCCCAAAGTCCATACAGGTGACGTGGTCGTGGATATGAGTTTAAACTATATTCATTTTGCTAAAAGAGAAAACCGCCTTTTTTATTCCTTATATTTAGACGAAGCGTCAGATGGTCAAAGAATGAATCGTTTTTCTCATGATTATTTTTTAAAAATGATTAAGCAATCGCCAGAATATGAAAATTATTCTCCAGAGAAAATAGAATCTCTTCACACAGGTAGTCTCATTGTAGCTACTGGCATTGCGGCTTTAATGTCTTCTGGTATTATTAATCCTACTGATGAAGAAATTATTAGTTTAATTAAAGAGGGAATTAAATTTATTTCCAGTTTGGAAAAACCCATTTTATTAGGATAAATCAAAAAAAGATGTAAAACCTTTTAACAGGTAATTTACATCTTTTTTGTTATACTAAAAATGAAATAATTATTTTCCTTCAAAGGAGCAACTTATGAAAAAGATATATGCTATTGGGGATATTCACGGGGAGTATGAGTTATTTTTAGAAGCCTTAGAAAATTATGATCCAAAAACCATGCAGCTATTATTAATTGGGGATGTGATGGATCGGGGAAAGGAAAGCAAACGCTGTTTTTTAAAAGCAAAAGCTTTAGTTGAAAAAGACAAGGCGATTTATTTACGAGGAAACCATGAAGATATTTTGGCTCATTTTTTAAAAGATCCACAAAATCGTCTGGATAACTATTTATTAAATGGCGGGAAAGAGACCATTGAAAGCTTTTTACATAAAGGCGCCTTAGATGAATATTCACCCATTGAACTGGCTAGTATTTGGGAAAATTACTATCCTGATCTTTTTCCTTTTTTAATGGCGAGACCTTTTTATTATGAATATGGGGATTTTATTTTTGTTCATGCAGGAGTAGATTTTAGCCAAAAAGATTGGAAAAAAACTTCTCCCCATGATTTTATGTGGATTAGAACGCCTTTTATTGAAGGGAAAAATAATACAGGAAAAACTATTGTTTTTGGTCACACCCCAACACCACAATTGTATGGAGATTTTATTACAACGGATCTTTTTAAAGAGGATCATAAAATTGGTATAGATGGAGGAGCGGTTTACGGAGGAGCCCTTCATGGGGTATTATTTAATAGTCATGAAATTTTAAGAGATGATAAATTTTTAAAAACTGCCCATTAATTTTTAAAAATGAAGTAAAGGAGACATTATGGAAAACACGATTAATAACCAATTATTTCAAGAACTAGATTTTCCCAGAAAAAGTATTGAAGGCACATTACGCCTGTTAGAAGAAGGAAATACTATTCCTTTTATTGCTCGTTACCGAAAAGAAATGACGGGTAACTTAGACGAAGTGGCTATTTTAAAAATTTCAGAAAGAAAGCAATATCTTGATAATTTAGCTAAAAGAAAAGAAGAAGTCTTACGTTTAATTGAACAACAAGGAAAACTAACTGAAGAATTAGCGAAAAATATTAAGCAAGCAACGCAACTCACCCAAGTGGAAGATTTTTACCTTCCCTATAAGCAAAAACGTCGGACAAAAGCGACCATTGCTAAAGAAAACGGCTTAGAAGGATTAGCTCAGTTTATTTTAAAAGAAACGGATACAGATCCGGAAAAAGAAGCTGAAAAATATTTAAATGAAAAAATTACAACGAGTAAAGAAGCTCTTGATGGAGCTGTAGAAATTTTAGCTGAAGGAATTTCAGAAAATGCTAAATTCCGGCAATATATTCGTCAACTTGCAAGTAAAAAAGCAGCGTATAAAACATCAGTAAAAGATGAAGAAAAAGATGAAAAAGGGGTTTACGAAATTTATTACGATTTTGAAGAACCTTTGAAAAAAATGGTTTCTCACCGAGTATTAGCCACAAATCGGGGAGAAAAAGAAGGGGTTATTAAAGTTTCGTTAGTTTTTCCTGACCAAGAAATTTTGGCATATTTAAAAGAAAAAACAATTAAACGTCAAAGTGTTCAAAGTCCCATTTTGGAAACGGCGATTCAAGAAGCCTATAAAAGATTTATTGCTCCAAGTATTGAAAGAGAATTAAGAAAAGAATTATCTGATCAAGCAGAAGAACAAGCGATTAAAATTTTTGGAGAGAATTTGAAACATCTTTTATTACAACCAGCTTTAAAAGGAAAAATTGTCATGGGATTTGATCCTGCTTATCGTACAGGGTGTAAGTTAGCCATTGTGGATGAAACAGGCAAACTTTTGGCGATTGATGTGATTTATCCTCATAAACCAGCTAAAGAAGCGGAAAGAAAAATGGCTTCTGGAAAATTCATGACTCTTTTAAGAGAATATCATGTGGAAATGATCGCTATTGGCAATGGGACTGCTTCAAGAGAGTCAGAAGAATTTGTCGCCAATTGTTTAAAAAATATGACGGAAGATATTTATTATATGATTGTTTCTGAAGCAGGAGCTTCTGTTTATTCTGCTTCAAAAGAAGCTCGAGCAGAATTTCCTGATTTACACGTTGAACAAAGAAGTGCCGTTTCCATTGCTAGACGAATTCAAGATCCTTTAGCAGAACTTGTAAAAATTGATCCAAAAGCAGTGGGAGTTGGACAATATCAACATGATGTTTCTCAAAGTAAACTTCAAGAACAATTAACTTTTGTGGTAGAAACGGCCGTCAACCGCGTGGGAGTGAATTTAAATACAGCGTCTTCTGAGTTATTACAATTTGTGTCTGGATTGAATAAAACCATTGCGCAAAATATTTTGACGTATAAAGCAGAAGTGGGTCAATTTAAAAAACGCAGCGAACTGAAAAAAGTTCCTCGCCTTGGACCAAAAGCTTATGAACAAGCAGTAGGTTTTTTACGAATTAATGGGGGAGAAGATCCTTTAGATGCCACAGGGATTCACCCAGAAAGTTATCAAGGGACGAAAAAATTATTAACCTCTTTAGATTTCACCTCAAAAGATCTTGGAACTAAAGAATTACAAGACTCTTTAAATACTTTAAATCTCATGGAAACAGCGGAAATTTTAGATATTGGCCTAGCGACTTTAGAAGATATTGTGGAACAATTACAAAAACCAGGAAGAGATATTCGGGATGATTTGCCTCAACCTATTTTGAAAAAAGATGTTTTAAAAATTGAAGACTTAATGCCTGGCATGGAACTAGAAGGAACCGTGCGAAATGTTGTGGACTTTGGGGCTTTTGTGGACATTGGTGTGAAACAAGATGGTCTAGTTCATTTGTCAAAACTTGCCACAAGTTTTGTTAAGCATCCCACAGATGTGGTTTCATTAGGTGATGTGGTGACGGTTTGGGTGGAAAGTGTCGATGTGAAAAGAGACCGCATTTCACTCACCATGATTCCTCCTAAAAAAGAAGAAGCTTAAAATGACCAACGAACAACTCCAATTACTTGTTGAAAAAGTTTCTTTAAAGGATTTTCATCAGCCCTTTTTGCATGTGGCTATTTTTAATAGTCGCCTTAAAACAACTGGTGGAAGATATCATTTAAAAGATCACCACTTAGATTTTAATCCGAAAATGCTCACTTTAGGAGAAGAGACCTTTGTAAAAATTATTCGCCATGAATTGTGTCATTATCATCTGCATTTAAAAGGATTACCTCATGGACATAAAGATCAAGCTTTTAAAAAACTCTTACAGGAAGTAGATGGTCTTCGTTACGCCCCACAAGTAAGTGAAAAAAAATATTTAGTCTATCAATGTCAACACTGTGGGACGCCTTATGTTCGCCAAAGAAAGTTAAATACCAAACGATTTGTATGTAGTAAATGCCATGGGTCCTTAGTTTTCAAAGAAACGATGACAGGTTAATTTTTTTAAAGAGCTGAAGAAGAGCTGAATCCATTGATTCAGCTCTTCTTAACATAAAAAGCATACAAAAA
>CAMJVA010000107.1 GCA_946409145.1 uncultured Enterococcus sp.
GCTTTTGCTTGTCTTTTAAATGAAGGAGATGAAGTCTTAATTCCTGTCCCTTTTTGGGTGAGTTATGAAGAACAAGTAAAATTAGTAGGTGGCGTTCCTGTTTTTGTTCAGCCAAAAGATCAAGTCACTAAAAAAATTACGCCAAAAGATTTAGAACAAGTAGCGACTGAAAAAACCAAAATTTTATTAATTAATTCTCCTTCTAATCCAACAGGGATGATTTATACTAAAGAAGAATTAACAGCTTTAG
Source organism: uncultured Enterococcus sp. (assembly GCA_946409145.1). Classification (GTDB taxonomy): domain Bacteria; phylum Bacillota; class Bacilli; order Lactobacillales; family Enterococcaceae; genus Enterococcus_J. The sequence goes on from CAMJVA010000107.1 coordinate 251, forward strand.
GTGTCTTTGCGTTACAACATAATATTTTTATTGTGGCTGACGATATTTACTCCAGACTGATTTATCATGGGAATACTTTTTCTTCTATGGTCATGACTACGCCAGAAATTAGAGAAAATTGTTTAATTGTCACGGGGGTTTCTAAAACTTATGCCATGACCGGTTGGCGGATTGGTTTTGCTTTTGGCCCAGAAAAATTAATTAAAGCAATGGGGAACCTGCAATCCCATACTACTAGTAATCCTACAACAGTGAGTCAATATGCGGCTTTAGAGGCCTTATTAGGAAAACAAGAAAATGCTTTTGAAATGCAAGATGAATTTGCTAAACGTTTGGACAAAGCTTACAACTTAGTAAAAGAACTACCTGGATTTTCTTTAGAAAAACCTCAAGGAGCTTTTTATTTATTTCCTAAAGTCACTGAAGCAATGAAGTTGTGTCAAGTAACAGATGTTGATGAATTTGTTTCGTTACTCTTAGAAGAAACAGGAGTAGCGGTAGTTTCTGGGCGTAGTTTTGGAGATTCTCAAGCCATTCGCATTAGTTATGCCGTTCACGAAGAAGTTTTTCAAGAAGCAATGGAAAGAATCCTTGCTTTTTTACAGAACAAAAGATTAAAATAAGGACATTGAAACAAAAGGAGCGAAGAAAATGAAAGAAATTTCCATTATTGATGCCAAAGATCATGTTGGTGAAATTGTAAAAATTGGCGCTTGGGTTGCCAATAAAAGATCTTCAGGCAAAATTGCCTTTTTAGAATTAAGAGATGGCACGGCTTATTTCCAAGGAGTCGTGGTTAAAAATGAAGTAGGGGAAGAGACTTTTAATCTTGCTAAAAATTTAAATCAAGAAACTTCGATTATTTTAACAGGAGAAATTAGAGAAGATACTCGTTCTCATTTTGGTTATGAAATTGGCATTAAATCTTTAGAAGTTGTGGGAGAAAGTCACGATTATCCCATTACACCAAAAGAACATGGAACAGACTTTTTAATGGATCACCGTCATTTGTGGTTAAGAAGTTCCAGACAACATGCTATTATGCTTATTAGAAATGAAATTATTCGTGCTACCTATGAATTTTTTAACAGGAATGGTTTCGTTAAAATTGATCCACCTATTTTAACAGGTTCTGCTCCAGAAGGAACGACTGATTTATTTGAAACAGATTACTTTGACCAAAAAGCTTATTTATCTCAAAGTGGTCAGTTATATATGGAAGCTGCAGCCATGGCTTTTGGAAAAGTTTTTTCTTTTGGTCCAACTTTTCGGGCAGAAAAATCCAAAACTCGCCGTCATTTAATTGAATTTTGGATGATTGAACCAGAAATGGCTTTTTGTCATCAAGAAGAAAGTTTAGAAGTTCAAGAACAATATATTGCTTACCTTGTTCAAAGCGTCTTAGATCATTGTGATTATTCTTTAACTGTTCTTGGAAGAGATAAGGAATTATTAAAACGCTATACACAACTTCCTTTCCCAAGAATTTCTTATGATGATGCTATTGAACTTTTAGAAAAAAATGGCTTTGACGATATTAAATGGGGAGATGATTTTGGTTCTCCTCATGAAACCTTTATTGCCAACTCCTTTGAAAAACCAGTCTTTATTTTGAACTATCCAAAAGGAATTAAACCATTTTACATGAAACCACATCCAACAAGGGAAGATATTGTGATTTGTGCTGATTTAATTGCTCCAGAAGGTTATGGAGAAATTATTGGAGGCTCTGAAAGAGAAACAGATTATGATGCCCTTCTTGAACAAATTAAAGCTTTTGGACTTTCTGAAGAAGACTATCAGTGGTATTTAGATTTAAGACGGTTTGGTTCTGTTCCACATTCAGGCTTTGGTTTAGGTTTAGAAAGAGCGATTACTTGGATTTCAGGAATTGAACATATTCGAGAAGCTAGTCCCTTCCCACGTTTATTAAACCGTATTTACCCATAAGAAAAGGAGTTTTACTCAATGCAAATTTTTCCAAATGATCGAATTGTTTTTTTCGGAGATAGTATTACTGATGCCAACCGGGATAAAAATGATTCAGAAGATTTAGGTCATGGTTTTCCTTTATTTATTGCCGCTCAATTAGGAGCAAAATATCCTGAAATGAATTTTAGTTTTTATAACCGAGGAAATTCTGGGGATAAAGCGTCTGATTTAAATAATAGAATCGAACAAGATGTTTTATCTTTAATGCCTGATGTTGTGTCTATTATGGTGGGAATTAATGATACTTGGCATAATGTGGAACAACCTGATTTTGGTTCAAAAAAAGCCGCGGATGCCTTTGAAAAAGAATACCGAAAAATTTTAATGACCTTAAAAGATGCTGGTATTTCTCGTTTGATTTTAATGGAACCTTTTGTGTTACCTATTCCTAAAAATCGGACCACTTGGCGAGTGGATTTAGATCAAAAAATCCAAATTATTCGCTTATTAGCAGCTGAATTTCATGCAGAATTTATTTCCTTAGATGGCTTAATGAATGCAGCAGGCATTCGTCACGGTTTTGAACTTTACACAAAAGATGGGGTTCATCCAACACCTATTGGTTATGGTTTAATTACTGAAGAATGGATGAGACATGTTCAACCAACAATGGATTTAAAATAAAAAGTTTTTTTCAGAGTAGAGAAATCTACTCTGTTTTTTTGGGCAAAAAAGCTTTTTAAGTATAAAAAAATAAGTTGTTAAAAATCTTTGAAATGTTTATTTTTCAAGATTAATTTTAATGAAAAAGGCGTTTTCTTCTGTTATACTTAAACCATAAGTTTTTATAGAAAGTGTGGACGCATAATGAACAAGGTAAAAATTGTGACTGATTCATCCTGTACTATGGATTATAAATTATTAAAAGAATTAAATATTACCATGATTCCTCTTTCGGTGATGTTAGATGGGGTCATTTATCCTGCTGATGAAAATTTTGATAACCAAGAATTCATGGCAACCATGGAAAAAAGTAAAGTTTTACCAAAAACCAGTCAACCACCTATTGGCGTTTTTGCTGAAACCTATGAAAAATTAACAGAAGATGGTTCTACGGTGATTTCTCTTCATTTAACAGAAAACTTATCTGGAACGGTAGAAGCTGCTCGTCAAGCAAGTCATTTAGTAAAAGGAAACGTCATTGTAGTAGATAGTGAATTTATTGACCAATCCCTATCTTTTCAAGTGATTAAAGCTGCAGAAATGGCACAAGCAGGAAAAGATGTTGACGAGATTTTAGCAGCTTGTAAAACGATCGAAAAAAATTCAAAACTCTTTATTGGTATTTCCACCTTAGAAAATTTAGTCAAAGGCGGCCGAATTTCTCGGGCAACAGGAGTGGTTACTAATTTATTAAATGTAAAAATTGTCATGGAATTAAAAGAAGGACATTTACTACCTGTGGCTAAAGGACGAGGTAAAAAAGCCTTTTTCAAATGGCTACAAGAATTAAAAGGGGAATTACAAAAACAAACCATTGAAAAAATTGGTGTTTCTTTTGCTGGAAATGAATCTGTTGCAAAAGAAATTGCCGCAGAGTTAAAAGAATTATTTCCTCACATTGATATTCCAGTTTTTCACACAAATCCCATTGTAGCTACTCATGCTGGAGATGGAGCATTTGCTATTATGTATTACACAAAACCTTAGGAAAAGCTAAATGAAAAACGGTTCATCCCAAACCTGTGATTTTGTGATGAGCCGTTTTTGTCTTATTATTTTTATGGAAGAGGGGATATGATGAAAAAATGGCATCGAGTAATTAGTTATCTTATTGTTATTCTGGTTGGAGTGATGGCCAGTTTTTTAGTGTTATCTTTTTTACTTCCAGGAGAAGAAGGACTTTTAGAACATGGACAAAAGGTTGAAAAGAAAAATGCCAAAACAGAAGTGTCCATGGTTTCTTTAGGAGATTCATTAACTGAAGGAATTGGAGATGAAACGAATCAAGGAGGCTATGTTCCCATTGTGGCGTCAGATTTAAAAAGTTATTTTTCTATAAATGTGACGACTAAAAATTTTGGGAAAAGTGGCGATCGGTCTGATCAAATTTTAAAACGTTTAAAAGAAAATAAAGAACAACAAGAAGCCTTAAAAAAAGCGGATTTTGTAGTATTGACAGTTGGGGCAAATGATTTAATGAAAACCGTTCGCAAAGAGTTATTTAATGAGCTGTCCATTGCTACTTTTAAAGCTCCAGGAAATGAGTATAAAACTCATTTATTAAATTTATTTACTGAAATTAGGAAATATGCTCCAGATCTGCCAATTTATGTTTTTGGAATTTATAATCCTTTTTATGTTTATTTTACGCAAATCACTGAGTTACAAGAAATTGTAAATTACTGGAACGAACTTTCAGAAGAAACAGTAAAGAGTCAAAAAAAATGTTATTTTGTGCCCATTAATGACCTTTTGTCTAATGGAAGTGACGCTACAAAAAGTAATCCCTCAAGTAATGTCTCAAGTAGCGATTCCTCAAAAGAAACAGAAAAAAATGGTGAAACCCTGCCATCAAGTGAAGAAAGTTCAGGGATAAAGAAGAATAAAAATCAATCCTCTACAGAGAAAAAAATCACCGGAAGTTCTTCTGATGATACTACCTCTAGTGAAGAAGTTAGTGGCAATGATTTAATATTTGCTGAAGATAATTTCCATCCTAATATTTTAGGGTATCAAAAAATGGCCACAGCTTTAAAAGAAAAACTCATTCAAACCCAGGGACTTTGGTTAAAGGAGGTTAGAAGCGATGAATAATTCTTCTAGAAAAGAAGCGGAAACAACAAAAAAAAGTTCTCAAAATCGACCTAAAAAATTAACTTTTAAAACAAAAATTAATTGGTGGAAAGTCGCCACTTTAACCATGATTGGCTTTTTCATTGGGGGCGGCATTTATTTATTTTCTTTAATGAGTTCTGATAGAGAAGCAGATTTTACTCCAACGCCTACAGAAATAACTGGCGACGCTACAGAGCTTTTAACCATGGAAACGAATAAAGAAAAAGTGAATACCTTAATTGATCATTATTTAGATGAGTATTTAAGCTCTGATAAAATTAAATATGAATTTTATTTAGAAAACCAAGCTCTTTTAAAAGGAACTTTTGAATTATTAGGCTATCCTTTAGCTTTTTATCTTTACTTTGAACCTTATGTTATGGAAAATGGAAATGTCCAATTAAAAGCGCGCTCTGTTTCCATTGGGGCTTTAGGAATTCCCATGAAAGAAGTGCTGCGTTATATTTCTAAAAATTTAGATTTTCCTAAGTGGATTACATTTAACTTAAATGAAGAAACAATTATTGTACATTTAGACGAATTTGATTTAGTATCAGGACTTAAAATACATGCTGAAAAGATTAATTTAATTGATGATGAAATTAAATTTAGTCTCTATCTTGATCAAACTAAAGGGAGTGATAAAAATGACTAAGGAAGTAGCTATTTTTGCAGGCGG
>CAMJVA010000108.1 GCA_946409145.1 uncultured Enterococcus sp.
CCACCGAGATCTACACTCTTTCCCTACACGACGCTCTTCCGATCTAGATTTTTTCTTAAGGAGATTTTTTTATTTTATCTTTATTTTTATTGCACTAAACGTTTATCAACAGCGCCACTATATAAACCAAAATATTGGTAAAGAGGTTTGGTTTTACCAAGCATTTGTTCTAAGGTGACAAATTCATAACCTTGTTGTTGCAATTGACTAATAATTTCTGGGACAGAATCCACACTAAATTGATGAATATCGTGAAGAAGTAAGATAGTTCCGTTAAAGGTGTTATTTGTTACTTTAGAAACAATAGCATCTTTATTCTTTAATTCCCAGTCGCTAGAATCTACGTTCCATTGAATAATAGGTAAACCAATTGTTTCAGCAGTGGCAGCATCAACAGCCCCATAAGGTGGTCTAACAAAGTGAGGTAAGACACCTGTTGCTTGGTAAATTAATTTACTAGTGGAGCGAATTTCTTGTTGAACTTCCTCTGTTGTTTGACTCGTTAAAACAGCGTGATCCCAAGAGTGGTTCGCTACTTCATGACCGTCATCAACAATTCGTTTCAACACATCAGGATTGCTTTGAGCATTTTCACCTAAAATAAAGAAAGTAGCTTTGACGCCAGTGGCTTCTAGAGTATCTAAAAGTTGTGGAGTAGTGGTAGAGTTGACCCCGTCATCAAAAGTTAAGGAAATATATTTTTTTCCTTCTTCTAATTGCGGTTCAGTATTGGTGATTTTAGTAGGATCCACAAAAGAAGGATTCACATAACCGGATAAACTATCAAAAGGCAAGTCCACATCAGTTAAACCAAAATTATTTTCACCTAAATGAACTGTAATGCCATCTGGAGTGTAAGTGAAGTTTAAAGTTTCAGCAGTAGGACGTTCCATGGCTAAAACGTCGTCAACAATTTCATTTCCTTTTCCAGAGTCATCAAGAATTTTTTGTTGTAAGACAGTGAACATCCCTAAAAGATCGGCTTTTTCTGGGAAAAGATCTGTAGCTGTTAAAGGAGCTTGGGTACTTTGATTAATAAAAGTATCCCCTTGATCTTTAAATTCTTTTTTCACAAAAGTTTTTTTCTGTTTATTCCAAGAATAACTTACAACTTTTGGTTGGATTTCAGTTAGCTGATCTGTCACGTGATGCACATCTAAGTAAGCCACCACTGTTCCCCAATGATCTTTTAAGTTTTCTTTTCCTTGCTTAATTAAGGCATTTAAAGGTTCAGTCATGCTGTCAGTTGTGGCTGTTGGAGTCGTAGGTAAATAAGACACTACTTGTTGTTTTTTTTCAGTATCTTTATCGACTTTTTCAGTAGTACCAATACCCGTTTCGTCTAAATTTGTTTTTGTTTCTGCTAAAAGAGCAGTGGTTTTTTTATCAAAGGCCTGCTTCATAGCTTCTTGTTCATTTTGCCAATAAAAGAAACCAGCACCGCCTAAAACGACAATTAACGTTAACCCAATGGCGATGATTTTACCAAGGGGACTTTGTTGTTTTTTCTGTTCTTTCCGGGCTTGTTCTTGTTCTTTTCTTAGTTGTGCCCGTGTTTTATTTTCCATAGGGATTCACAAACTTTCTTTAGATTATTTTCTACTTGAATTTTGTAACTCTAATGTAACATTAGAATAATTATAATTCAAATTCTCAAGGAGAAAAATCAAATTTTTTTCTCCTTAAGAAATATTCTGAAAGTTTTAATTTTCTTTGGTAATTTTGGTTAAACCACCCATGTAAGGAATTAATTTTTCAGGAACTTTTACAGAGCCGTCTGCTTCTTGGTAATTTTCTAAAATAGCGGCCACCGTTCTTCCAACAGCAAGACCAGAACCATTTAAAGTATGAAGATAGTTGACTTTACCATCAGCATTCCGATAACGAATCATTGCACGGCGAGCTTGGAAGTCTTCACAGTTAGAGCAGCTAGAAATTTCTCGATACATATCTTGTGTTGGCATCCACACTTCAAGGTCATAGGTTTTAGCAGCTGAAAAGCCCATATCTCCTGTACTTAAAGTAATCACACGATAAGGAAGACCTAAGCCTTTTAAGATATCTTCGGCATTTCCTACCATTTTTTCTAATTCATTATAAGATTCTTCTGGTTTAGAAAATTTCACCATTTCTACTTTGTTAAATTGGTGCAAGCGAATTAAACCGCGAGTGTCCCGGCCAGCACTTCCAGCTTCAGAACGGAAAGAAGGGGAAAGAGCCGTGAAGTAAACGGGTAATTGTTCTTCTTTTAAAATTTCTTGAGCATAGTAGTTAGTTAAAGGAACTTCGGCTGTTGGAATTAAAGTTAAATCGTCATATTTAATTTGGAAAACATCTTCTGTGAATTTTGGAAATTGACCTGTACCAAACATACTTTGATCATTGACTAAATAAGGGGTAATCATTTCTGTATAGCCTTGTTCGTAGACATGAAGGTCTAACATATAATTGTAAACAGCCCGTTCTAAACGAGCCCCAAGACCTTTATAGTACACAAAACGACTACCGGAAACTTTTGCTCCTCTTTCAAAATCTAAAATACCTAAGTCTTCACCAATTTCCCAATGAGGTTTTGGAGTAAAATCAAAGTGAGGTAATTCTCCAATCCGACGTTTTTCCACATTATCATCCTCATCCACACCAACGGGCACAGAATCATCAGGTAAATTAGGTAAACGAACAGCAATATAGTGAGTTTCTTCTTCAATGGCTCCTAAAGTTTCATCAAGAGCTTTGATTTTAGTACCCACTTCTTTCATGGCGTTAATTTTTTCAGTAGCATCTTCTTTGTTGCGTTTTAATTGAGCGATTTCTTGGGAAACATCATTCCGATATTTTTTTAATTCTTCTGTTTCTACTAAAAGAGCCCGTCTTTTTTCGTCTAACTCTTTAAATTTAGCTAAGGTTTCTTCTTTCACGCCTCTTGTTTTTAATTTTTCTGCAACTTTGTCAAAATCTTGGCGCAATAATTTCATGTCTAACATTGTTCTTCCTCCTTTTTGGGTATAAAAAAAGCCTTTTTGTCCCATAATCTTGGGACGAAAAGACGAATACGCGGTGCCACCCAAGTTCAGTTTATTAAAACTGCCCTTGTTAATGATATAACGGTCAAAGCCCGCCTGACTTAATTATTTTCGCCAGGATACCAAGAGAGGGATTCTAAAAGCTTGTTAGCTGCTTGCACCTACCGCAGCCTCTCTAAAAACAATGACTTTTATACTAATTCTCTATCCTTGTTCTTAAAATATAATAGGGGAATTCATTTGTCAACTGGAAGAGAAAAAAATGTTCAGAAACTAACTTTTTCCTTGAAGTTTTAAAGGTGGTATAATCATTCTCAGTAATTTAAAAGCAATGGGGGAATTTGATGAATTACAAACTACTAAAAAAACCTCAATCTCACAATCTAGTTTTAACGCAAGAAGAGCAGGATAAACAAGACAAATTTCAACAAGAATATGAAAAAATGCAAGATAAGGAAGAAAGTCGGTTAAAATCTCATTTAGAAACCTTTAATGATGGTGTCATTGCGATTATTATTACGATTATGGTGTTAGAAATTCCTCTCCCTTTAAAAGGAGCGATTTCTTACGGAGGATTTCTTCGTACGTTGTTTGTTTTTTTCATTAGCTTTTTTATTGTAGCTAATTTTTGGTACCAACATCATCGCAGTTTTGGTTTAATTAAAAGAGCGAATCGGAGTATTTTACTCATTAATTTTCTTTTTTTAGCTACTTTATCCATTATTCCCATTATGACAAAATGGATTATGCAAGAGCCAGATAGTTTTGCGATTGCTAACTTTGGGGTGGTTTATTTTATTGTGAGTATTACAGAACTTTTTTTGTATCGCTCAGCTTTTATGTCTTTTCTAGGAAAATCTGAAAGAGGGTTTCATTTTTCCAATCGGATTACTATGATACGTATTTGGGGACAATTATTATTAAATGTTTTTTTGATTCTTTTAGCTTTAAAATGGCCCCAAGTCACCATGGTTTTGTATTTAAGTATGCCGATTATTTCTTTCTTTTTCCCTAACTAATTTAACGTGAGACGGCAAAAGAAAGTGCGAGTGAAAGCCGCTTTAAAATATGAAAAACAACAAAAAAAAAGATAAGGAATAAGCGTGAAAGCTTATTCCTTATCTTTTTTACTTTTGATTAATAATTAGGAAGAATGAAAAATAAATTTTGGAAAAAGTGAACGACTTTAGTACCTATATTTTTTGCCCCTTGTAAGAAGCGTTCAAAGACATTAGCTTTTTCCACTTTTTCAGCTGTTTTAATGGTAATTTCTTTTTCTCCATCAGCACTTTCTAAATAATCTAGATCATCTTGATCAGTAATGGTAAATTTTCCTACAGTTAAATTTTTGGAAACAGGCGCTTTTAAAGCATCATTATCCAAAAGATGTTGATTAATTTCAGCGGTAATTTCCGGCATTTCACCATTTTTTACCCAAACAGAAAAAGGATTACTATCAGATAAAGTTAAATCAACGGAAGCTTCTTTTCCGTACTGGACATTCAGGTGTTTTTTCGGTAGGGCAAAAGTCGTGGGATCCACAGTGGTTAATTGCCAATTATTTAAAACATAATCCATTAATTTATTCGTTTCAATAAAACGAGCAGAGGCATTATTCTCATGATCATTAGCATGTTGCACCACAGTAATCATTCGGTGACCATCTTTTTCCATGGTACCAACAAAACAGGCTCCCGCAATATCCGTGGTCCCTGTTTTTAAACCGTCCACGCCTTCTTTATAATTCACTAGTCCAGGTAACATCCAATTCCAGTTGACCATTTCATAAGGAAGACTGGTGTTTGCGCCAAAAGTGGCTGTAGGAATTTTTGTTGTCTCTAAAATTTCTGGATAATCTGTTAGTAAATGTCTGGCTAAAATGGCAATATCTTTAGCGGATAAATAATTCTCTCCATCAGCCGGAGTTCCAGGAACGTAATTTTCTCCCAAATAACTATTATTTAACCCAGAAGCATTTACGACAGTGGCATCAGTAATACCAATGCTTTCTAGTTTTTCTTTCATTTTAGCTACAAAAGCTTCCTCGCTCCCTGAAACGTGGTACGAAAGGGCAATGACTGCCGCATTGGCTGAAGAAATCAGACTTGCTTCATACAAATCTTTTACAGTATAAGTGTTTCCTTCATATAAAGGAACATTGGATAATTCCCAATTTAAAGAAAGGGGATAAAGATAAGTAGGAATGGTCACAGTATCTTCCCAAGTGATTTCTCCAGCTTTAATCGCATCTAAAACCACATAAATACTAATGAGTTTCGTAATAGAAGCTAAACCTAATACTTCATCACTATCTTTTTCATAAAAAATTTTTCCAGTATCAAAATCCACTGCAATGGCACTTTTTACATCTAAGTCTAACTCTTCAGCGGCAGTTTCTTTTGGAGCAACACAAAATAAAGTGCCCACTATTAGACTGAAAGCAATAAGATATTTTTTTATTTTCAAATTCAACTCTCCTTTGTATCTGTTGTATCAGCTTTTCAGCTAAAACTATTTAAAAAATAATTTTATCTAGCTAAGTGTACCTATGTTTCAACCGTCTGGCAAGCTAATTTCCCCTTTTTTTAGGGGATTTAGTTAAAGGAAAAGATAAAAAAGGGAATGAGACAAAATATATCCCATTCCCTTAAATCTTAATAAACGG
>CAMJVA010000109.1 GCA_946409145.1 uncultured Enterococcus sp.
AAGGTAAAAGGTTAAGGTGGTGAAAAAAGTGCTCAGCTCCAAGAAATAAGGAAAACCATCAAAAATAGCTTTTCGTATTTTCTAATTGTTTGACTTATTTTAATGGGGTTACTTTTTTCACACCCTCTAAAACAAAAGAGTGAGCTATGTGTTTTATCATAGCCCACCCTATTATCTAATTATTTAGATTTTATATAATTTTGCCCATTGGCTTTTGGACCAGAAGCTTTCCCTAAGAATAATACTAAAACTAAAATAGTTAAAGCGTAAGGTGCTGCTTGAAGGTAGACTGCTGGAATGGAAGAAATAAAAGGAATTTTCCCTCCAGCAATACTAATGTTTTGCGCAAAGCCAAAGAAAATAGCGGCTCCCATAGCTCCTAGAGGATTCCATTTTCCAAAAATCATCGCAGCCATAGCAATAAAGCCTTGTCCGGCAATGGTAGTTACAGCAAATCTTCCTGAAGTAGCTTGGGCAAAAAGAGCTCCTCCCATGCCACCTAAAAAGCCAGAAATTAAAACCCCCGCGTATTTCATCCCATAGACATTAATTCCTAAGGTATCCGCTGCTTGAGGATTTTCCCCTACCGAACGAAGACGTAAGCCAAAACGGGTTTTAAAAATCACAAACCAAGCAATGACTGAAATTAAAATAGTCAAGTAAGCTGCTAAAGAAGTCCGGGTGAAAAAAATAGGTCCAATGACAGGAATATCTTTTAAAATTGGAAAAGAGAAATAACCAAAAATTTCTTGAATGTTATCTGTTTGACCTTTTCCATAAATAACTTTTACTAAAAAGATGGCCAAAGCTGGAGCCATTAAATTCATCACTGTTCCAGAAATAATATGGTCGGCGCGAAAATTAATCGTGGCCACAGCATGCATAATAGAAAAAACTAAGCCCACAATTCCCCCTACTAAAACGCCTAACCAAGGAGTTAAAGAACCAAATTGTGACACAAATTCTAAATTAAAAACAATGCCTGCAAAGGCCCCCATAACCATAATGCCTTCAAGCCCCACATTAACCACACCACTTCGTTCTGAAAAGACCCCACCTAAAGCCGTTAAAACTAAAGGTGCTGCATAGATTAAAGTTTGAGTAACAATTGAGGCAATTAACGAAATATCCATTAGATTTTACCTCCTTGTTGATCTTGATTCGTTGGTTTTTCTTCAATTTCTTTTACTTGGGCTACTTGTTTTTTACTACCAAAAACTTTGGCTAGTAAGTATTTAATCACAAAACTAATCGCCACAAAGAAAATAATAATAGCAATATCCACGTCGGCTAACTCAGAAGGAATGCCTGCTAATTGCATCCCATTTCCCCCTAGTTTTAAAATACTGAATAAAATTGCCGAAAGTAAAATTCCAATGGAGCTTCCATTACCTAATAAAGAAACGGCCATTCCGTCAAATCCAATAGATAAAGAAGTACTTTGCACAAAGAAATTACCAAAAGTCCCTAGACCATAAACAACGCCTCCAAGACCTGCTAGAGCACCAGAAATAACCATGGAAACAATAATCGTTCGTTTACTGCTCATCCCTGCATATTCTGAGGCAAAAGGATTTAAACCAACTGAACGAATTTCAAAACCAAGAGTGGTTTTTTTCATAAGGAACCAAACTAACACTAAGAAAATCAACGCTAGAAAAATCCCTAGATTCAAACGTGATCCTCCCGTTAATTGAGTTAAAAAGTTCATGCGTAAGGAACCATTATTACCAATAATTTTGGTGACTCCTTTATTACTCATATAGCTTTCACTCATTACATTATTCACTAAATGAGTGGAGGTGTAGAGTAAAATATAGTTCATCATAATGGTTACAATGACTTCACTGGTTCCAAAAAAGGCGCGCAACATTCCTGGAATAGCCGCAGCAATAGCGCCACATAACATTCCCACAATAATCGCCACAGGTAAGACGACAATTTTTGGAGCATCCCCCATTAGAAAAACAGTCCAAATACTACCTACCCAACCACATAAAGCTTGACCAGATAATCCAATATTGAAAAAGCCAGCTGAATTAGCCACGGAAAATCCTAAGGCGGTAAAAATTAATGGCCCAGCTGTCACAAAAATTTCGCCAATATTTTTCGGATTAATGGCTTTGGTTCTTGGATTTAAAAAGGCAGCTTCTAACATTTTTCGATAGCCTTCAATAGGATTATGACCAAAAGCGGCCATAAAAATGCCCCCAATAATAAAACCTAAAATCACCGCAATAATCGGTACTAAAATAGTACGGAGGGTTTCTTGACGTTTATTCAACTGCCACACCTTCTTCCCCTTGAGCGAGTTCTTTTTTAGCGTCTTCAATGGAATAGCCCGCCATGAGCAGTCCTAATTCTTTTTCTGTGGTTTCTTTAGGGTCTACTACGCCGACAATTTTTCCCGCATGAATAACCGCAATGCGATCAGAAACATTTAAGATTTCGTCTAATTCAAAGCTCACTAACAAAACAGCTTTCATTTTATCCCGTTGTTCAATTAAACGTTTATGAATAAATTCAATGGCTCCCACATCTAATCCGCGAGTAGGATTAGCCACAATTAATAAATTAGGATTTCGATCTACTTCTCTGGCAATAATGGCTTTTTGTTGGTTTCCTCCAGATAAAGATTTTACTGGAACCTTTTCACTTACTGTTCGCACGTCAAATTCTTTAATTAATTCCTTCGCTTTAGCGTTAATAGTCGGATAATCTAAAATTCCTAAGTGACTTAAAGGCTCTTGATAATAAGTTTGGATTCCTAAATTTTCCGCAACGGTCATTTCTAAAACTAAACCATATTTATGGCGATCTTCAGGAACGTGACCGACACCAGATTCAGTAATTTGCCGTGGTTTTTTATTCGTAATGTCTTCATCATCTAAAGTAATTTTGCCACTTTTCACTTTTCTAAGTCCCGTTAACGCTTGGATAAATTCTGATTGGCCGTTGCCATCAATTCCCGCAATTCCTAAAACTTCTCCTGCGTGCACCTCTAAGTCTAAGCCTTTCACTGCTTCTAAACCGCGACTGTCTTTCACATGAAGATCAGACACTTTTAAAACCACTTCTTGAGGATTGGCTGGTTTTTTCGGTGTTTTAAAGGAAACAGAACGTCCCACCATCATGTCCGCTAATTCTTGGGAGGAAACTTTTGCAACATCTACAGTTCCAATCACTTTTCCTCGGCGAATAACGGTGCATCGGTCAGCTACTTTTTTAATTTCATCTAACTTATGGGTAATTAAAATAATAGATTTACCTTCTTTAGTTAGCTCATGCATAATCGTAATAAGTTCTTCAATTTCTTGGGGAGTTAAGACGGCAGTTGGTTCGTCAAAAATTAAAATTTCTGCTCCCCGATAAAGAGTTTTTAAAATTTCAACCCGTTGTTGCATCCCAACAGAAATATCTCGAATATAGGCATCAGGATCTACAGATAAACCATATTGTTTTGAAACTTTTTCGATTTCTGTGCGAGATTTTTTGCGATCTAAGAAGCCAAAATGACTAGGCTCGTTGCCTAAAATAATATTTTCCGTCACGGTAAAAGCATCCACTAACATAAAGTGTTGGTGGACCATGCCAATACCTAACTTATTGGCTACAGTGGGGCTTGTAATGGAAACTTTTTTCCCCTTCATGAAAATTTCTCCTGAAGTCGGTTCTAAAAGTCCAGATAAAACATTCATTAAAGTAGATTTTCCCGCTCCATTTTCTCCTAAAAGAGCGTGGATTTCTCCTGGCTTAATAGCAAGATTAATATCTTCATTCGCATTAAAGGTGCCAAAGGTTTTTGTAATGTGTTTCATTTCAATGACGTAATTTTCTTCAGCCAAATTTTTCACATCCATTCTTTCAAGAAGTATGTACCTAGAATAATTTTAAAAAAGAGCTCTTGAGGAACTAGGTGACCCTAGTTCCCAGAGCTTTTTCTTTTTATTTTACATCTTTTGCTAATTCATCTGGTGTTTCTGGAATTTCAATGGAACCATCTTTAATTCCATCTTTTACTTTAGAAACAGCAGTCTTAGCATCGTCAGTTAGGTAACCTTCTGTGAGTTCAACCCCGCCATCTTTTAAGGTATATTCCAAATGTTCTCCACCAGGGAATTTGTCTTCCATGGCCCGATTAGAAATATCTTTAATAGCGGCTCCCACTTCTTTTAAAGTAGAACATAAAGTGAAGTTATCATCTTTACCATCTTTGGTTTTATAAGCACCTTCAGCGTCTTGGTCAGAGTCCACTCCAATTACCCAAACTTTATCTGACTCAAGATCAGCTTCGTTTAATTCTTGGTTTAAAGCTTTTGCTTCTTGGAACACTCCAGCTCCTGTACCACCTGAAGCGTGGAAAATAACATCAACGTCTCCTTGATACATAGCGGCAGCTAGAGATTTTCCTTTAGCAGGATCTCCAAAAGAAGCAGCGTATTCTTCTGTCACGTCAATTTCTTTACCTAATTCTTTAGCAGCATCATGAACTCCAAGGCGGAAGCCTGCTTCAAAACGGTCAATAACAGGACCTTCTTCTCCGCCAATGAAACCAACTTTATTTGTTTTAGTGGTGTAAGCTGCTGCTACCCCAGCTAAATAAGACGCTTCATGGTCAGCAAAAGTTGCTGAAACAATATTGTCTCCTTCTAAAACAGAATCAATAATACCAAAGTTAACATCAGGATTAGCTTGAGCTGCTGCTGTAATTGGGTCAGCTAGTAAATAACCAATCCCAAAAATAGTTTGGAAGCCATTAGAGACAGCAGAGTCTAAGTTAGTCGTGTATTGAGAGGCATCATCTGATTGTAAATAATCATAGCCACCTACACCTCGTTCAATCTTGTTTTCTTTACCCCATTCTTGTAACCCTTCCCAAGCAGATTGGTTAAAGGAACGGTCATCTACACCACCAATATCCGTTACAATAGCGACACTATGTTCCGCGTCTGTCTTGCCACCAGCTGCTCCTTTACTAGAATCGGTTGTGTTACCTCCTGAGTTGCCACATGCAGCTAAAGCGACAATGGTCCCTAAAGCTAAGGCACTTGCTGTAAACAGTTTTGCTTTTTTCATTTCTGTAAAGCCCCCTAAAAAAATATTTTTTTATGTCAATAGTCACTGACTATTAAGCCGAGATTAATGAAACTGAAATGCAGTAAGTCTGGTAAAAATCAATTCAAAAGAAGCGTCTTTTTTATTTTGCTTCTTCCATTTGTTTATCAGTAAAATAGTATGGCAATAATTCTTCTAAAGTCATTTCTTTTATGGCATCGTCTTTTCCCACAAGTGTAATAGGCGTGTCTGGTGCAAAAAATTCCGCCATGACTTGCCGGCAAGCCCCACAAGGAGAAATAGCTTCTTTGGTGTTCCCTGCTACCACTAAATGGTTAAAGTGACGATGACCTTCTGAAACAGCTTTAAAAATTGCCGTGCGTTCTGCACAATTGGTTAAACCATAGGAAGCATTTTCAATATTAACTCCTGTCACTACTTCCCCTTCTTCAGTTACAAGAACGGCACTCACTGGAAAATGAGAATAAGGAACATAAGCCTTGCTTAAATTATCTTTAGCTAAGTCAATCCATTCTTTTTTTGCCTTCAAACTGACTCCTCCTTGTGTTCTCTATTTTTGTCCAGCCACAATAGCGATACTAACAGAAGCGCCAATTCTA
>CAMJVA010000110.1 GCA_946409145.1 uncultured Enterococcus sp.
GTTTCTCTCCTTCCTTGGCATGAGGTGCTTTTTTTCTAAAAGTGCTACACTGTATATATTATTAACTATGTACTAAAATCTATGAACGACGAAAGGGGTTTTTTGAATGAATCTTTTAGGAAATATTATTTGGTTTATTTTTGGAGGATTAACCGGTGCCATTACCTGGTTTTTAGCAGGAATTTTATGGTGCATTACTATTGTAGGTATCCCCATTGGAATGCAGTGTTTTAAGTTTGCATCTTTAAGTTTAGCACCTTTTGGGAAACAAGTAGTTTATGATAGTAGTAGCATTAATTTTATTATTAACCTTATTTGGTTAATCGTCTCTGGAATTCCTTTAGCTCTGGGACATTTAGTGAGTGCTATTATTTTGTGTATTACTATTATTGGCATTCCTTTTGCTAAACAATCTTTAAAATTAGCTGGTCTTGCGATTCGACCTTTTGGAGCACGCATTGTTTCCAGATAAAATCTGTTAACTCATTTATTTTACCAAAGAAAAAATAACTTGTCCCCTGTTTTTCAAAGAACGAATAGGGTATACTAAAGGTTAAATTTAGGAGGTGCTTTATGATTTCACTGCAACAAGTAACAAAAAACTATGATGAAAAAGTAGCTTTAAAGGACTTGAATTTAACTATTCCTCAAGGGAAAATTTTTGGCTTTTTGGGACACAATGGTGCTGGTAAATCCACTACTATTAAATGTTTAACTTCAGTGATTGAACCGACTAGTGGAGAAATTTACTTTGACGATCTTTCTTTAAAAGAACACCGACGAGAAATCAAACAAAAAATTGGCTATGTTCCAGACACTCCCGATTTATTTTTACAACTTTCTGCTAATGAATACTGGCATTTAATTGAGTCTGCTTACCAGTTAAATTCAGTGGAAAGTGCTAATCGAAAACTAGATCTAATTAAATTATTTGCCATGGAAGATCATGCAGACGAAGTGATTAACAGTTTTTCTCACGGAATGCGCCAAAAAGTCATTGTGATTGGGGCACTTTTATCCGATCCAGATATTTGGATTTTAGATGAACCTCTCCAAGGACTGGATCCTCAAGCTGCTTTTGATTTAAAAAATCTCATGAAAGACCATGTTAAAAAAGGGAAAACCGTTATTTTTTCTACCCACGTGTTAGATTCCGCCCAACAATTATGCGATGAGTTGGCGATTTTAAAGCAAGGGGAACTTTTATATCAAGGTTCAGTGGATAGTTTACTGGAACGTCATCCTGGACAGTCTTTAGAAACAATTTATTTAAATATGATCAACACCCCTCTTGCCACGCCTTTTGTGGAGGAAAGCCATGAGTCTTAAAAATATTTTAGCCTTATTCAAAGTTAATTTAATTTATGCTAATCCTCAGCAAACAGCCGCTTATCGTAAAAAAGGGAAAACTGGTAGTAAATTATTCAAAAGTTTATTAAATCAATACTTACTCTTATCCGTAGTTTTTGTTGTGGCTTATTCCTGGATGTTTTTAACCATTAATCTTTCCGAATATCCTGGATTTTTCACCATGTATCTGGCTCTTTTTGCCTTAATGGCTTTTGCCCAGAGTGTTTCTGTTATTTTTAATGTTTTTTATCAAAGTGAGGATTTAGAGGATTATTTATATTTACCTTTTAAACAAGGGGAAGTCTTCTTTGCTAAATTTGCCATTGTAGCACTCACTATTTTACCTTTTGCCCTTCCTTTATTTGGGGTATTATTAGTGACGACTTTAGGTAAATTTTCTCTTCCTTTAGGCATTCTCTTATCCTTAGTGCTCTTTTTGCTCTTTTTTGCTTTAATGTTTACTTTATACATTTTATTAGTTTCTTCTTTAACCCAAACCAAAGTTTTTTTGCGTCATAAAAAAACTTTTTCTTCCGCTTTAATGTTTCTTTCTTCTTTTGGAATGGTTGCAGGAATTCTTTATATTAATTCTGCGAGAAGTTCCAGCGAAACTTATATTAATGATGTGTTAGTGCTAAAGGATCAATTTATTATTTATCCCCTCTATCCTTTCTTTAAACTAGCCACTGATCCTTTTTCTGTAAGTAGTCTTTTAATTTTTATAGGACTTTTAGTTTTACTAGGTATTTTCACTTTTATTTTAATTAAAATGATTATTCCTCGTTTTTATCTTCAAGCAAATGTGGAACCAGTGAAGAAAAAAGCCCAAGGAAAAGGCAAAAAACAAAGTCTCAAAAAACAGCTCTTAACCTATAATTTCAATTTAATTAAAGATCCAACGTTACTTATGCAATTTTTCACCTCAACGATTATTTTGCCTTTATGTTTTGTTTTTCCTGTGGCTAGTATTGGAACGAAAATGTTTACTCATTTACCTTTGACCTATGCTGGAGTTACTTTTTTAGCTGGTGGATTTTTTGCTTTTCTATGTTTAGGAAACACTTCTTTAAGTTCAGTAATTATTAGTTTAGATCGGGAAAATTTTTCTTTTATTAAAAGTTTACCCCTTTCTTTAAAAAAATATTTAAGCTTAAAATTCTGGTTCACCACTTTGTTTCAGCTAGCTTTAATGAGTCTTTCCTTGTTAGGTTTAGGTTTATTTTTAAAACTACCACTTCTTTTAATTTTCACCTTACTTTTAGGAACTATTTTAACAACCATTATTGTGTCACTGTTTTATTTCGCCCGAGATTACCGTTTGCTAACTTTAAACTGGACCAATATTACGCAACTTTTCCAACGAGGTGGCGGTAATTTCACGCGCATGCTAATTTTATTTGGCACTATGTTAGTGGGCACACTTTTTGTAGGGCTTTTCGCCTTTTTATCCACCTTATCTCCTCTAGTAGGAAACTTACTGATTTTTCTTCTTGCTCTAGGACTATTTATTATTTTTTACTATCATTACCAGAAAAACTTCTGGGAAAAACTAGATTAAAAAAAGACTCAAAAAGGAGTAATTTTTCCTTTTTGAGTCTTTTTTTTAAAATAAATGACGAATGATTTGTAAGCTCCCTATTAAGTTTCCTAAAGCGCCTCCTAGTGAAGAGGTGAAAAAAATCAGCAAAATTTTTAAAGCGCGATTTTTCATAAATGTTTTCACATGAAAAATATCTTCTTGCATATTTTGAAAATCTTTCACTCTGGGCTTTCTCACCCATGCTTCTGAAATAGCCGTGAAAAAACCCACTGCTAAAACAGGAGACAAGGTGCCAATAGGTGCTGTTAAAAAGGCCACTAAAATAGTTAAAGGATGACCCAAGCTTAAAGCCGTAAAAAGAGCCGCTAGAGCGCTATTTGACAATAACCAAACAGATAACTGATTAAAGCCATTTTCCGCTCCAGAAAGAAAACTGAACGCAATTAAGCCGACAATCATTAAAGGAAAGAGCCAGCTTAATAATTTACTCGTCCATTTCTTTTTTGGTAACTCATCCATTTTTGTAAGGTCAAAGTCTTGGGTTAATTTTTCCATAATGCCTTTAACGTGAGCTTGCCCTACCACTGCCACAATTTTTTTCCCTGGAGCATTTTTTATTTTCATTGATAAATAACTATCTCGATTAGAAACTAATTCTTCAAAAGGTCCTGGTAAACTTTCTTTTAAACTTAAAAAAGCTGTGTCCACTAAGTCTGATTGACTAAACTCCCCTAGATTTTCTTTAGTTAAATTTTCTTCGTCAATTCCCTCTAACGCCATGAAAGGAAGCTTTACTTTTTCTAAAAAACTTAACGAGCGCCACATTTTTTTAAAAGTAACTTGAATATCTCGATCCACCAACTCAAGGTGAGCATGAATTTTTTCACAGCTTTCAATGGCCGCACTCATATCAAGACCAGCTTTTGAACTGTGATTTTTTTTAGCTAACTTTTTTTGTAAGGCCCCGTAAAAAAGCTGAACTAAAAATAAAACTACTTTCTTTTCTTTAATCAGCTGAATAATATCTGTGTCTTCCCAATTTTTTTCTTTAATTTTATTTTCATAGCGTTTTTCGTCTAGCTCCACACATACAGTATCAGGTAATTCCTCTTCAATCACTTGTTTTACGAGAATAGGAGAAGTAGGCAACGCGTGATTTGTCCCAACTAAAATTAATTCTTTTCCTTCATAAGTTACCTTTTGTACTTCTTCCATTTATTTCTCCTTTAAAAAATTCAATATTTCATTAAAAACTAACTGATTATTTTTTTCATTTAAAACTTCATGCTTCATGCCTGGCATCACTATGCTTTTTACATTTTTGTAACCAATTTTATTCAAGGTTTGCACCGTGTCTTTTAACCCCTTGTCTCCTCCAGTGATTTTTACATCTTCACTTCCTACAAGGGATAAAATTTTAAGCTCAGGGTGAGTACATTTAAAATGATGATACTGTTTTAACTGATAATTACTCTCCCAAATTGTGAGACTACTTTTAACTGGATATTCCCTTAACATTTGTGGATCATTTTTAGCTTTTAAATTATTTTCCGGATTATTCGACAACCAAGAATTATCCTTCGCTTCTAAGTCTCCTGTTAATTTTGCTAAAAGTTTAGAATGGCCAAAAGGTCCATAAATTTTTAAAAATGTTCCGCTTAATTTTAATCCTAAAGGCACAATAGGAATATAATTTACCGTTCCAGTGAGAACTAATTTATCAATTTCTCCATCATGTTTTTGCAAGAATAATCTCGCTAAAATAGAACCAAAAGAATGCCCTAATAAATAATAAGGCAGGGTGGGAAATTTTTTCTTCACAAATTGACAAATTTCATTTTGATCAGATACTAAATCTTCCCAGCTTTCCATAAAACCTTTACTGTGAGTATCACTAATGGATTTTCCATGTCCTCGATTATCGGATAGCACCACAATATAGCCGTTTTTTTGTAAAAACTCCCCAAAAGGTAAATAACGCTCTTTATATTCTAAAGCCCCGTGAATAATTTGCACAATCCCTTTAGGACTTTTAGGCTCCAAAATCCCCACATCAATAATTCCTTGATTTTTCGTTTTTAAGGTAAAATACTCTAACATGTCCTCACCTCTTAATTTAAGAAATTAAAATTTATTCTCAGCATTTAAATAATTATAACAAATATAAAGTACTTCCTAGCATTTATTTTTTAATCTTAACTAACTTTAAAAGTTAAGTTTATTTCAGAAGAGTTCGTAAAATAATTCTTATAAAAAAAATTTAATTTTAAATTTCCAACAATTTAATAAAAAGCTTTTCAAATTTTTTCTACAAAAAAAGGAATGTCCAAATGACATTCCTTAAGATGACCCGTACGGGACTCGAACCCGTGTTACCGCCGTGAAAGGGCGGTGTCTTAACCGCTTGACCAACGGGCCAACATTGTATTATTTAAAAAATTATGGGCCCAAATGGACTCGAACCATCGACCTCACGCTTATCAGGCGTGCGCTCTAACCAGCTGAGCTATAGGCCCATAAAAAAACTAAAAGCGGGTGACGAGAATCGAACTCGCGACAACAGCTTGGAAGGCTGTGGTTTTACCACTAAACTACACCCGCAAAAATTTAGTTAAAGTGGCGCGGGACAGAATCGAACTGCCGACACACGGAGCTTCAATCCGTTGCTCTA
>CAMJVA010000111.1 GCA_946409145.1 uncultured Enterococcus sp.
CTTTTTTCTCAACCTCTAATTTTTATTGGTTCCAAGCAGCATCTAATTGAGCTTGAGAATCTTCAAGGACTTTTTTAACGTCTTGAGAAGGATCAGAGAAAACTTTTTCCATAATTGTTCTAATTTCGTTATAAGCAGGGTCAGCATTTTCAACTACTGGAATAGCAAATAAATCTTTAGTAGCGTCTTCTAAAATAGCTGGAGTTTTAATTGTTTCAGAGTTTTTGTAGTCATCTGAATCAATAACAGAATCTAGAATAGGCATGTAACCAGTTTGGTTAGCCCAGTATAATTGAACATCTGGTGTAGCTAAATATTTCATGAATAGGAAAGCAGCTGTTTTTTCGTCTCCAGTTGCAGAATCGAACATGTAAACGTCTGTTCCTTGTTGAATATTTTTCTTGTCAGGTCTTGGTGCAACACCGTATTCAAATTTACCTTCAGTATCTTTAGCCACATAGCCTTCACCAGCCATTGAACCGATGAATGTTGCTACTTGACTGTTAGCGAAAGGACCAGATAAGTATTTATCAGAACCAGCAATTCTGAAGTAGCCTTCTTTAATTCCTTCGTTGTAATAGTTAACAAGATCAACAGAATCTTTATCTGTTAATTTAAGGTCTTTAGTAAGTTCAACGCCTTTGTTTTCCATACCAATAGCATAGTAGTTATTTAAGGAATCAAATCCGCCACCTACAACAGTGTGGTTAGATTTTTCCCAAATTGTTTTACATGCTTCTTTATATTCTTCCATAGTAGTTGGTACTTCAACGCCGTATTCATCAAACATATCTTTGTTGTAAACTAAAACTTCAGTAGATTTGTTGAAAGGAATACCATATTGTGTTCCTTCAATTTCAGCTCCTGCAAGTAAGCTATCTTTGATTTTTTCTTGGTCGCCCCAACCAATTGTTTCATCTTCCATATAAGGAGTTAGATCAACTAACATATTGTCTTTGGCTGCACCGTATAACCAACCAGGATAGGCTTGTGAAATAGTTGGTAGATCATCTGGTGAAGGTAGAGTAGAGTTAATTTTTGCTTGTAAATCAGAGTAAGAAGATTGGTTTTGTAATTCAATTTTGATATTAGAATTTTCTTTCATAAAATCATCAGCGATTTTAGTTAATGCTTCTTCTTGTACACCATTCATTGCGTGCCAGAAAGTAACAGTGGTATCTTTTTTAACTTCTGTGACGATTTTATCTGAGTCTCCATCAGATTTTTTGCCAGAGTCTTTACTATTGCCACATGCAGCAAGAGTTAAAACTGAAGCAGTTGCTAACATTGCTGTTGCCCATTTTTTGAACTTCATTTTCTCTCTCCTCAAAAATATATTTTTTGCCCGCGAACAGGCAGTATTCTATTTCCATAAGGATTCTCCAAAAGTTCTGGATGCAAGGTATGGATTGGAACCAATAATTTAGGCTCGATTGCTGTAATGATTTTTTTTAAATCTTCTGGTACAGCGTGTCCCGAGCAAGACATGGGAAGAAATTGAATCTGCCGTTTCTTTAGATCAGCTAAAAAAAGAGCATAAGCTGGATCAAAGTCTCCTAAAGGTTCTGCATCAGAATGAATGTAGATTGTTTCAGGAGGCAGATCAGAAAAATTAGTAACTTGCCAGAAATATTTTTCAGGCTCGTTCAATAAACTATCATAGGAGATTTCATAACTTGGGTCAAGACCTTGTTGCGTTTTTTCCCCAGGTAAATAGTAGTAATGTTCGTCTTTTTGGAATAATTCTTTTAATAAAGCAGCAGTTTCACTGTTAAAGACTGTTAGACGAGGGGATACTTCGCTGAAACCAAGAAATCTTTTTGGATTGGCTTTATAACCATTAAAGACCAACATATTTTTAGGATGTTCCTTTATAACTTCTTTTAAGGCTTCTTGCAGTTCTTTTTCAGAATAATAGACCCCAGGTTTTTCCTTTTCAGCTAAAAAGCTAATGGAAACACCTTCCATCATTAAGCAGTCTGTTTGGTAAGCTTTTTGACAAAAATTCAAAGTATCCTCTGGGTCAAATCCGTGAAGACGTAAATCACCTGTATAAGCCAGTTGACAAGTTGGCGTGGTAATAATTAAGCCACTTGCTCCATAAGCATCATGATCTACTGGAATCATGGTGACTTTAATCTCTCCGATAGTTAATTCTTCTTCAGGATTTAAACTAATTATTTCCCGGGTCCCTTTAACAAATGGGGAAGGGAGTAAAAAGGTCTCATTTTTATTGAGCAATTGGAGAATTTTTTTTGTTCCTTCCAGAGTATATAAAGGAATATCTGGGGACAAATAATTAATCATTTTCGTGTGATCTAAGTGAGCATGAGATAAAAAGACTGCTGAATGCTGAAAATGATCTTCAGCTACATTTTTTTCTAACAGTCTTTTATCATAAACATTGTCTAAATCAGGAACTAAACGATACTCAAGTAAGGTGTCTAAATGTTCATTAGGTAAAGGGATTTCAGGACGAAATTCCGTCCCGAAATCAAAGAAAATATGACTATCTTTAAAACTGACTTCAATGACAGTACCGCCAATGGTTAAAATACCGCTGTGAAAGGTGACGGTAGTTTTATCCTTTAATACCATCTTTTGCCACCCCGCGAATAATTTCTTTTCTAAAAATTAAGTACACGATTAAAATAGGAATAACTGTTAAAGTAGCTGCAGCCAGTTGCAAATGAATATCAGATCCTGCTTCTGTAGCAAAGGCAGATAATCCATTATTTAACAGACGATATTTCTTTTCGTTGGTCACAAGTAATGGCCATAAAAAAGAGTTCCAGCTAGAAATAAACGTTAAAATTCCCACAGTGGTTAACGCAGGTTTTGACATTGGAATTAAAATTTTCCAAATATATTCTAAATCACTGGCTCCATCAATTTTGGCTGCTTTATAAAAAGTAGATGAAATACCTTTTAAGTAAGTATTTAAATAATAAATATAAAAAATACTTGTTAAAAAGGGAATAATCAAAGCTGTGTAAGAATTTAACAAACCTAAACGAGAAATAGTGTTGTAGTTAGTAAAAATAATGGATTCATAAGGCACCATTAATAAAGAAATCATAATCATTAAAACGACATTTTTAAATTTAAATTGTAAGCTAGTTAAAGCAAAAGCTGCTAAAGTAGACGTAATTAAGGTAGCAAAAGTCGTTACAGCAGAAACAAAAATAGTATTAATGAAATATTGTAAGAATGGTGATTTCTTAAAGACTTCCACGAAGTTTACCCATTGAAAATCTTTTGGAATCATCGTTGGCGGAATAGCAGTGGCTTCACTATAGGTCATTAGTCCAGCTAAAACCATGTAAACAAAAGGGAAGAGGGTGATAATTGCTAAAAGAATTAAAAAAACATACGAAATAATGGTAACTACTTTTTTCATAATTATTCCCCTACTTTCTTCATGATTTTATTTTGAATAAAGGTGATGACTAAAATAACTAAGAATAAAATCACCGTTGCTGCCATGGCCACACCGGGACGTCCGGCAATATGGAATTTATCATAAATATAGTACACAGCAGTAATGGCACTTTTAGCAAGACCCGCTTGTCCTCCAAATAATGCATACACTTGTGTATACACTTTAAAGGAAGAAATTACGTTTACTAAAAGCAAGAAAGTAATGGTTGGAATAAGTTCTGGGAAAGTAATTCTTCTAAAAATTTCCCAGTTTGAAGCCCCAAACATTTTCGCAATTTTAAAATGTTCTGGGTCAATATTTCTAAAACCAGCGAGTAAAATAATAATATTAAACGCCAAGCTCGTCCAAATACCAAAAATAATTAAGGTAGTCATGGACATGTTCACATTATCTAACCAGTTCACTGCAGGAATACCGAAAAATCCTAAAATGTAGTTAATAATCCCGTATGAACCATTAAAGAAGTAACGAAACACAATCCCAATGGCAATGGTACTGGTGACATAAGGCATGAAAAAGATAGTTTCAAAAAAGCTTTTGTGTTTCACTTTTTCAAAAATAATCCAAGAAATTAATAAAGAAATAATTAAGGCAATTGGCACCACTGTAAAAGCAAAAAGAGCGGTGTTACCCATAGCTTTATAAAAGTAAGGGTCACTTAGGACTTGCTTGTAATTATCAATTCCAGCAAAACTAAGGTTAATTAGACTACCCTTTTGAAAAGATAAAAATAAGGAACGGAATAAAGGGTAAATGCTGAAAACTACAATCACTAAAAGAGCAGGTAGTAAAAAGATCCAGGCTTTAGGTTGGTTCTCTGGATTATAATTTTTTTTGAACATTAGTAAATTCGCTCCCCACTTTCCTTGAAAATGAAGGCTTTTTCATAAGCAAGTTCAAAGTTTAAATGGGCGCCTTCGTTAATGACGTTTTCAACTTTTACAATGGATTTCAAATGTTGACTACCAACATCAAATTTTAAAATTCTTTCCCGACCGATTAATTCAACCCCGTCAACATCGGCTGAGAAATCTCCAGTGCTATCTGTTGGAATCACATCTTCTGGACGAATTCCTAAGAAATAATTGCCTTCAGGGAAAGTATCTTTAAAACGATCTTTAGCAAAATTTTCTACAGGGACGCTGAAAGTTTCGTAATGAACCTGACCGTCTTTCACTTCTACTGGTAAAATATTAATAATTGGATTGCCAATAAATTGTGCTACAAAAAGGTTATTTGGTTCAAGGTAAAGATTTTGTGGGTCATCATTTTGTTGAATGACACCTTCATTTAACAGAATAATTTTATCAGAAATAGATAAAGCTTCTTCTTGGTCATGAGTAACAAAAATAGTGGTAATGCCCACTTCTTTTACTAAACGCCGAATTTCTTCTCTAATTTTTAAGCGAAGACGAGCATCTAAGTTAGAAAGTGGTTCATCAAGAAGTAACACTTCAGGATTTTGTACAAGGGCTCTTGTAATAGCCACCCGTTGTTGTTGTCCACCAGATAAAGTACCTGGTTTTTTGTCCTTTAATTCTTCAATGTTTGTTAAAGCCATATACTTTTCAGCAATTTTTTGGGCTTCATCTTTGGAGATTTTTTTAGCCCCAACGGTTAAGGGAAACATCACATTTTGTAAGACAGTCATGTGAGGATAAAGGGCATAGTTTTGGAAGACAAAACCAATGTTACGATCTTTCGGTTCTGTTTTAACAACAGATTTTCCCGCAAAAGCAATATCACCGGATGTTGGTGTTAACAAGCCAGCGATTAAATTTAAAATGGTGGATTTCCCACACCCAGAAGGTCCTAAAAGACAAACTAGATCTCCTTTTTCAATACTGAAATCTACTGATTTCAGCGCTTCAAAGCCATTTTCGTAGACTTTTTTTAGATTCGTTACTTCAATCATATGACAACCCCATATATAGTTTTTTTTACGAACATTCCCCAAAAGAAGTTCGCACGATTTTATTATAGCTTATAATAGGAAGAATTTCCTATTAATTTTTAATTTTAAAACAGCAAAAAATTCTCTTTAAAATTTAACTTTAAACTTATAATAAAGGAACGTAAAAAATGGAA
>CAMJVA010000112.1 GCA_946409145.1 uncultured Enterococcus sp.
CCCGTTGATTTCTAGGAATTTTATCCACTTTTGTCGCCACCACAATCACCGGCAATTGGTAATACTTCAAGTATTCATACATTTGTTGATCATCTTTACTAGGAGCATGACGAAAATCAACTAACAAAACAACTGCTTTCAGTAATTTTCTACCTGATAAGTATTCTTCAATCATTTTTCCCCATTTAGCTCGTTCAGATTTAGAAACTTTTGCATAACCATAACCGGGAACATCCACAAAATAAAAAGATTCTTCAATTAAGAAAAAGTTTAAAGTTTGGGTTTTTCCTGGTTTACTTGAGGTTCTTGCTAAATTTTTCCGATTGATTAAGGTATTAATAAAACTAGATTTTCCCACATTAGAGCGACCTGCTAAAGCTATTTCAGCTTTTCCATCACTAGGATATTGTTTCGGGGAGACAGCCGAAATCACAATTTTTGCATCATGGACTTTCATTAATACTTCCTCCTTTCACTTTAAAAAAGTAAAATAAGTTAGCTTCTTAAAAATGAAAAAAATAACAAAAAAATTATTTTCTAGAAAATCTTCTCTTCATTTTTAAACAGCTCACTAAGATTGTTTTATTAAGCATTAAAGGAGCAGGATTCCTTCCTACTCCTTTAAGGATTCTTTTCAATTAACTGGCTTTTTTTTCCGGATCATCTTCAACAATTAATTCAGGTTGCGCCAATTTTTCAGCGGCTTCTTTGGTGATGATGACTTTTTTAATTTCCGGATGAGTTGGAATTTCAAACATCACATCAAGCATAATATCTTCAATAATAGAACGTAAACCTCTAGCCCCAGTGTTTCTTTCAATAGCCTTATTCGCAATGGCTGTTAAAGCCTCTGGTTCAAACTCAAGTTTAGTATCATCTAAAGATAATAATTTTTCGTATTGTTTGACTAAAGCATTTTTCGGTTCTGTTAAAATACGAACCAAATCTTCATTGGTTAATTTTTCTAAAGCTGCCATTACTGGAAGTCGACCAATAAATTCAGGAATTAAACCAAATTTCAACAAATCTTCTGGAATAATTTGTTGCATAATGGAGTCTTCTTCATTAACTTTTTTATTGCTCGTTCCAAAGCCAATGACTTTTTCCCCAAGACGATTTTTCACAATTCCTTCAATACCATCAAAAGCTCCACCAACAATAAATAAAATGTTGGTTGTGTCAATTTGAATAAATTCTTGATGAGGATGTTTTCTGCCTCCTTGAGGTGGAACAGAAGCAGTCGTCCCTTCTAAAATTTTTAAAAGAGCTTGTTGCACCCCTTCACCAGAAACATCTCTTGTAATGGAGACATTTTCTGATTTTTTAGCAATTTTATCAATTTCATCAATGTAAATAATTCCTCTTTGGGCCGCTTCTACATTGTAGTCGGCTGCTTGGAGTAATTTTAGTAAGATGTTTTCTACATCTTCCCCTACATAACCTGCCTCAGTTAAACTTGTAGCATCAGCAATGGCAAAAGGTACATTTAAAGTCTTGGCCAAAGTTTGAGCAAGGAAAGTTTTTCCTGAACCAGTGGGTCCAATGAGACAAATATTACTTTTTTGTAGTTCTACACCATCCGTGTCAGTGCTCATTTGATTAACTCGTTTATAATGGTTATAAACGGCCACAGCTAAAGCTTTTTTGGCTTGATCTTGACCAATGACGTAATCGTTTAAAACTTTTAAAATTTCTAGTGGTTTAGGCACATCGGTAAATTCACGAATAGCTTCTTCTTGAAACTCTTCGTCAATAATTTCTTTACAAAGATCAATACATTCATTACAAATATAAACACCGGGGCCAGCTACAATTTTTCGAACTTCTTCTTGGGATTTACCGCAAAAAGAACATCGAACAGTTCCATTAGTGTTATTGTCATCGTACATGTGACACACCCCTTTTTCTTAATCGACTTATCCAAAGTCCTTTTTGTATCATAGCATAAATGCTTTAAAATAAAAAGATATCTGACTGAAAATTTAAAGGAGCTCTTAAAAAGAGAAAAAGGAACTGTAACAAAAAGTGTTACAGTTCCTTTTAAATTACTACTAAAAATTGTTTTTAATTACGCTTCTTCTTTAGCAGATTCTGTAATTAATTCCACTGCTTTTTTCATAACAATATCATGTTTTAACATGTCAGGAGTTAGTACTTGGCGTACTTGTGCTTCATCCATGTTGTATTGTTCAGCAAGATCTTTAATTTCAGCTTCTACATCTTCTTCAGTTGCTTCTAATTTTTCTTCTTTAGAGATAGCTTCAATGACTAAGTTAGTTTTAACTCGTTCTTCAGCTTCTCCTTCAAATTGTTTGTGTAAATCTTCTTCAGTTGTACCTGTTAATTGATAGTACATTTCTGGAGCGATTCCTTGACGTTGCATGTTGCCTAAGAATTCTTCCATAGAACGGTGTACTTCTTCATGAACCATTTCATGTGGTAATTCAACAATTTCAGCATTAGCAACAGCTTGTTTAATTGCTGCTTCATCTTTAGCATCAGTGGCTTGTTGTTGTTTTTGTTCTTCTAATTCTTTGCGGTATTTTGCTTTAAGATCTGCTAAGGATTCAACTTCTTCATCAACGTCTTTAGCAAATTCATCATCTAATTCAGGTAATTCTTTTGCTTTTACTTCGTTAATTTTTACATTGAAAATAGCATCTTGACCAGCTAAATCTTCAGCTTGGTATTCTTCAGGGAAAGTTACTTTAACTTCAACTTCTTCTCCTGCTTTATGTCCTACTAATTGATCTTCAAAACCTGGAATAAATGAACCAGAACCAAGAGCTAGAGAATAATTTTCTCCTTTTCCTCCGTCAAACGCAACGCCATCTTTGAATCCTTCAAAGTCAATAACAACAGTGTCGCCATTTTCAGCTGGTGCATCTTCTTTTAAAACAAGTTCAGCTAATTTTTCTTGTTCTTGTTTAAGACGATTGTCTACATCTTCATCCGTTACTTCTGTGTCTTGTTTAGGCACTGTTAAGTTTTTGTATTCCCCTAATTTAACTTCAGGTTTTACAATCACGTGAGCTTTAATTACCCAGTCTTGATCTTTTTCCATGGAGTCAACATCAATAGTTGGTTGCGCTACAGGTTCAATTCCTGCTTCTTCAATTGCTTGTGTATAAGCTTTTGGTAAAAGATCGTTTAAAGTATCTTCATATAAAGATTGTTCTCCATACATCCGGTTAAAGACTTGACGAGAAACTTTTCCTTTTCTAAATCCAGGAACGTTTAAGTTCTTTTTGATTTTGTTGAAAGTTTTAGTTAATGCTGGTTGAATATCTGCTTGTTCAATGGTAAAAGTTAAAACGCCATCATTAGTGGCAGTTTTTTCCCAAGTTGCTGTCATTTGATTCCCTCCGTATTTTTAACTTGTGTAAATTACTACACATTTACATACTTTTAAATTTTACACGATAATCAAGAAATTGTAAACTAGAGTCCGTCTTTAAAGCCCAATATTCCAAAAAAAATCATCTTAGAAACAGTTCTAAGATGAAAAAAAGCTTTTCTTATATTATTTTGCCTTAAAAACAACTAAATTTTTTCGTAATTGTTGTTGAAACTGCGAAAATTCAGCGATTTTTTCTCTTTCTTCTTCACTTAAAGTCCCTACATAAGAAGGCGCTGCCTGATAAATAAAACTTTTCACCCATAAAACAGGATCTTTAATATATTCTTTTTCAAAAGGATACAAAAGCGCATAGTTAAGCCGGATTTCTTCTTGTAAATCAATTTCTAATAGAGAATCCACATGGCGTAATTGGGTTTCTAAAATTAAGAGTAACCGTTGATATAAAGGAGTGTCGTTAATCGTCGAAAGGTCTTTTAAAAAAATTTCTTCCACTTTTCCGTAATACAATAACTTGATATTTTTCGGATAGTTTAAAATTGCCAACTCTTCTAACAAGAGAGATTTCACTAAATAATGCACTGACTCCTCTAGAAAAAGAATTTCAGCACACTCAAAAAAAGTATCTTGGGTAAGTTGATGACACAAACTGG
The DNA here is from genome assembly GCA_946409145.1 of uncultured Enterococcus sp. Classification (GTDB taxonomy): domain Bacteria; phylum Bacillota; class Bacilli; order Lactobacillales; family Enterococcaceae; genus Enterococcus_J. Next base: position 4,012 of record CAMJVA010000112.1, read on the forward strand.
CTCTTTTTAGCTGTTCCATGGGGGGAAAGTTCACCATTTGTAAAAAATCTTCTTTTACTTGTGGTGAGTCTACATTAGTCAGTTGTTCATAAATTAATTCTTTTTGCCGGGCAATGCGTTTAAAATTAATAAATTTTTTCAGCTCCATTCCTGAAAGCCTTAACATTTTTTCGTTAATTAATTGTTGCGCTTGAACAAAATAATGACAGTCTAATAAACATTGTAAATATAAAGAAAAATAATCACTGGTTGCAAGATACTCTTCTAAAAACTCTTCAGCATAATTTAATGCTTCTTTAGGATAGCCCGCTTCTAATAAAGTGGAGACAAGTAAAAAATTCAGCGGAAAATCTTTTCCTAAAGTATACGCTGCTTGAAGGTAACTGGAAGCCTCTTTAAATTGTCTTTTTGATAAAGCAAGTTGTCCCAATTGAAAATAGCGTTGCCGATTTAAAGGAAATTGAATCGTCATTGTCTCCACCTTCTTTATCATTTTTTTATAATCAAATTTTAACATATCTTAAGCAAATTAGAAAAGTATTTTTTGCAAAAATAAAAAAGATAAGTTGAAAAATCTGTTTTAAACAAACTTTTCAACTTATCTTTTTTATTCGTTGATTAAATCGTAAATTTCCATAGCCACAAGGTCAATATTGTCAAATTGATAACTGCTTTGGCTAGCACCTTCAGTTAATTCAAAGGTTTGTGTGCTGCTGTCATAAGCAACAGTACATTTTTCTACCCCTTCTTTTTCAAAGCGTCGAACTTGAATTTCCTTATCTTGTGCTTCAATCATCGCTTCCAAACGTTTGATGATTGCCACTAATTGTGAATGCATGGCTTTTGCCCCCTTAAATTCATACAAAACTTCTTGTTTATTGTATCAAAGTTGCGTCTTATTTGCAGTAAAAATTATTTAAGATTAGAAAAAAATTTTTTTTAAGAAATAATGAGCGTTCATTTTACTTAGGGGCAATGCCTTCATTCCAATAAAGTTTAATTAAAGCTTGGGTACCATTATTTTCATAGCCTGCTTTTTCTAAGGCCTCATACAGTTCTAAGGCTTTTTTAGTTGCTGGGAGATTTAAATTTAATTTTGCCGCTTCATCTAAAGCAATTTTTAAATCTTTTACAAAATGTTTCACGAAAAATCCAGGAGTAAAGTCTTCTTTTAAAATTCTTGGAGCATAGTTTGTTAAAGACCAGTTAGCCGCACTACCTTTTCCTACTGTTTCTAAAACTTTTTCTAAATCAAGTCCCGCAGCATTAGCATAGACTAAAAGTTCTGTCATTCCAGTCATAGTTCCAGCAATCATAATTTGATTAGCCATTTTAGTGTGTTGCCCACTGCCACAACTTCCTTGAAGCACTGCCTTAGCACAAAAATAAGTTAAAATAGGTTCAATGGCTTTGAAATCTTCTGCTTTTCCACCTGCCATTAAGGTTAAAGTACCATTTTTAGCTCCTAAATCGCCTCCTGAAACGGGAC
>CAMJVA010000113.1 GCA_946409145.1 uncultured Enterococcus sp.
ATTTCCATTGGTGACTGGAGTTCAGACGTGTGCTCTTCCGATCTAATATTATTTATTTGGAGAATATAAAACAGAAGAAAAAAATTGTTTTAATGGTTTTTCTTGTTACTCTTCTTCTAATTTGTCTGATTGGACTTTTGAAAAAATGGCTCTACCAGTTCAAAAAGATGGACTTTTGGGAGAAAAACATATTGGAGAACGGCCAAAGGTAATGTATTTATCAAAAGAAAAACAATATGTCATGTACGCTCATTCAGATAATTTAACTTATTCAGATCCTGTGGTTACAGTGGCAAAATCTTCCAATATTACTGGACCATATGAAGTAGTAGGTGCTCTTTTAGTCAATAAAAAACCCTTACGTAGGTGGGATATTGGCAGTTTTACTGAGAAAGATAAAAATTATTTGCTAACTCATGAAGGAAACATTTATGAGCTATCTGAAGATGGTTTAACAGGAAACGTTATTGTAGAAAATCTAGCTCTAGGGGGAGAATCCCCCGCACTTTTTAAAGAAGGAAAAAATTATTTTTGGTTATTTTCAAATAAAACTTCTTGGGAAAGAAATGATAATTATTATTTTCAAAGTACGAGTCTGACAGGTCCGTGGATAAATAAAGGACTCTTTTGCCCGAAAAATTCTTTAACTTATAATTCTCAGTGCTCCTTTGTTTTTAGCGAATATCGGGAAAATGAAACAGTTCATTTATATGTAGGAGATCGTTGGAGTTTTCCCAAACAATCTCTTTGTTCTACTCAAGTATGGTTACCTATTACAGTGAAGCAAACCACCATGTCTATTCCTGATTATTTTCTTTCTTGGAATTTTAACTCTGGAAAAGAAATTCTATTATCTCAGGGAGAAAGTTTACGCTTTTCTAGTAATAAACCAGGAGAAAAAGTGTCATTTTCTTTTAGTGGAGAAAGACTTTTTCTTTTTGGAAAGGCTTGTGTCAATGGTGGTTATGGGAAATTAAGGATCACTTCTAGTAAAGGAGAAGTTTTTAGCTACTGGCTAGACTTTTATGCTTTAAAGGAAGAAGAAAAATTAATTTTCGAATCTCCAAAACTTGAAAAAGACGACTATCAAGTTGACCTTATGGTTACAGGAGAAATGTCCATTTGGTCTGATAAACATCACGATCACTTTGGTAGTTTAGACTGTGAAGTGAATTTAATTTCATATGAAGGGAATTAAAAAACGCGACGTCCTAAAGTTGGGCGTCGCATTTTTTAATTTATCCTCCGATATTCAGATGGGGAGAAGCCGCTTTTCTTTTTAAACAATCGAGAAAAATAGGCAGGATTATCAATGCCGCAGTCACTAGCAATAGCTTGAATATTTTCATTAGTGTATCGCAGAAGATCTTTGGCATAAGAAATTTTTTTACTAATCACGTAGTCAATAGGGGGCAATCCCATATAAAAAGAAAAGTCCTTATTCAACTGAAATTTGTTTAAGTGAAATTTGTGTTCTAAATCATCTAAGGTAATTGTTTGCTGAAAATGAGTATCTAAATGATCTTTCATCGCCAAAATATAAGGAGGAATATCTTCTTCTTTAAAATCTTGCTGAAATTTTTGTAAAAGAAGTTCATTTAAAAGTTGGTGAATTAAAATTGAAGCTTGATATTCCGAACGAGCATTAGGGTGTTCTTGAATTTTTAATAATTTTTGGATAATTAAATGAATAGGATTTTCAAGAGGATTACCACTGGTTTTAAAGACATTTTTTCCTGATTTCATAAACTCTTCATAAAATATTTCCGAGTTACTTCCGTATAAATGAATCCAATCCATTTCCCAAGGTTCGTTTAAACTCGTAGTTTTATAATATTGGTAATTTTTGCAATCAATGAAAAAAACACTTCCTGCACTTAAGGAGAATATTTCTTCTTGATAGTTTAATTCTCCAGCACCCCCTAAAGTAAATTTCATTAGAAAAGAAGGAAGTCCTGCTCTTTCTGTATAGTAAGGGCGAGAAGCTTTAAAGTGGCCAATTTCTTGGGTGTAGAAAAAAAGCTCTCTTGTTTTTTGCGTAGGGGTATTAATAAATCGTCTAGAATCTTTCGACCAAGAATAATTCGCATTTTGGAAGTACTGCATTTTTAGTCCTCCTAAGAAAATTTTCTTTTACCAAGATAGTGCAATTATATCTCAAAATTGTTGGAGGTAAAAGAGAATTTTTTACTATATTCTATAAAAGTAAAGCGGATACATTAAAAGAGGTGAAGGAATTGTATCACTTAGCAGTGGATATTGGTGCTTCCAGTGGAAGAGTCATGTTAAGTCAGTTAAATAATGAAAGAAAAATCACGTTAAAAGAATTACATCGTTTTAAAAATGGAGCTAAAAAAGAAGAAAATTATCGCTTATGGCCAGTAGATCAAATTTTACAAGAAATTTTAACTGGTTTAAAAAAAGCAAAGGAACAAGGTGTTAAAAAATGTACCCTAGGCATTGATACCTGGGGGGTGGACTATTGTCTGTTAAATAAAGAAGGCAATCGGATTGGAGGAGCTATTTCTTATCGGGATCCCAGAACGGAAAATGCTTATTCTTTATTAGAAAAAAGATTGTCTTTAAGTGAATTATATGAAAAAACTGGAATTCAAATTCAACCGTTTAATACTGTTTTTCAATTATTGGTAGAAGAAAAATCCCGTTTACAAGAAGCAGAAAGCTTATTATTTATGCCTGATTACTTAAATTATTTACTAACAGGGAAAAAATTTACAGAACGCACTATTGCTTCCACATCACAACTTTTAAATATTCAAACAGGAGATTGGGATGAAGAAATTTTAAGTATTTTGAATCTTTCAAGAAATTTATTTCCTGAAATGATTGAACCAGGTGAAATAGTAGGAAATTTACAAAAAGAAAAATTTCCTGAATTTGATCTTCCAGAAACTGAAGTAATGGCTATTGCCAGTCATGATACAGCATCTGCTGTGTTAGGAGCTCCAGCCAATGAAAATAGTTCTTGGGCTTATATTTCTAGTGGTACTTGGTCACTTTTAGGCTTGGAAAAAAGGGCACCCTTAGTTTCAAAAAAATCTTATGAAAGCAACTACACAAATGAAGGCGGTGTAGCTCATACCACTAGATTTCTAAAAAATATTATGGGAATGTGGTTGATTCAAGAAGTTTCTAGAAGTTACGAAGGAAAATATTCTTTTCCAGATTTTGTTACTTTAGCAAAAAAAGAACCCGCTTTTACGCATTTTATTGATGTGAACGATTCATGTTTCTTACATCCAGAAGATATGGTAGTGGCTATTCAAAAATATTGTCAAAAAACGGAACAAAGTATTCCAGAAACTCCAGGACAATTTGCCAGAATTATTTATGATAATTTAGCCCTTTGTTATGCTCATGAACTAAAAGAATTAGAAAAATTAACGAATAGTAAAATTTCTACATTACACATTGTAGGTGGTGGTGGACAAAATGAATTCTTAAATCAGTTAACAGCTGATTGTTGTCAAATTGAAATTATTGCCGGCCCTACAGAAGCTACAGCTATTGGAAATATTATGATGCAAATGCTTGGAAAAGGTATTTTTAAAAATATTTTTGAAGCCAGAAAAGTAGTAGCAGAATCGTTTTCTTTGAAGAAGTTTGTTCCAGAAAAGAAAATCACTGTAATTAAACAATACGAAGAATTTTTAAGGAGGAAGTATAAATGAATGAAGTAACAAAAGCTTATGAAGCAGCCAAAGAAAAATACGCCAAAATTGGAGTAGATACTGAGGCTTGTTTAAAAGCCTTAGATAAAATTAAAATTTCCATGCATGTGTGGCAAGGAGATGATGTTCACGGATTTTTAAGTGACGAAGCTTTAAGTGGAGGTATTTCTGTTACAGGAAATTATCCAGGAAAGGCAACAAATCCTGCTGAATTGCGACAAGATTTAGAAAAAGCATATTCTCTCATTCCAGGAAAACACAAGTTAAATCTTCATGCGATTTATTTAGACACAGATGAACAAGTAGACTTAAATGAAATTGAACCAAAGCATTTTGAAAAATGGGTTTCATGGGCTAAAGAACAAGGACTAGGACTTGATTTTAATCCAACATTTTTCTCTCATCCAATGCTAAAAGATGGCTTTACTTTATCTTCTCCTGATAAAGAAGTAAGGGATTTTTGGATTGAACATGGAAAACGCTCGAGAAAAATTGCGGAATATTTTGGAAAAGAATTAGGAGAAGTTTGTGTGAATAATTTCTGGGTTCCAGATGGTTATAAAGATAACCCTATTGACCGCTTATCTCCTAGAAAACGTTTAATGGAATCATTAGATGAAATTTTTGCTGAGAAATTAGATGAAAACTACACTTTAGATGCAGTAGAAAGTAAAGTTTTCGGTCTTGGAGCAGAAGCTTATACAGTTGGTTCTCATGAATTTTACATGGGTTACGGATTAACAAGAGATAAATTAATTTGTCTTGACGCAGGGCATTTCCATCCAACTGAGGTTATTTCTAATAAACTTTCCTCCTTGGCACTTTTTTCAAAAGGAATTTTCTTACATGTTTCTCGCCCTGTTCGCTGGGATTCTGACCATGTGGTTATTATGGATGATGAATTGCAAGAAATCGCCAAAGAATTAGTTAGAAATCAATTACTTGAAAAAGCCCATGTTGGTTTAGACTTCTTTGATGCTACCATTAATCGTGTAGCGGCTTGGGTCATTGGTACAAGAAATACACAAAAAGCGTTACTTAAAGCCATGTTAGAACCAACAGAAGATCTTAGACAAAAAGAATTAGCGGGAGATTATACAGCTCGTTTAGTTTGGACAGAGGAATTAAAAGACTATCCATTTGCAGATGTTTGGAATTACTACTGCCAAGAAAATAATGTTCCAGTAGGATTAGATTGGTACCAAGAAGTATTAACATATGAAAAAGATGTTTTAGCAAAAAGAGGAGAATAACTGTGAGAAAATTAGATATTTTATGCGCCCCATATGTACAAGAAATGATGGAAACAACGAGTAATCTCTACCGTTTAGGATGGGATGAAAGAAATGGAGGAAATATTTCTTATTTATTAGATGAAGAAGAAGTAACACCATTTTTAGACGTGAATCATGTAATAAGAAAAATTCCAATGATTTTTGATGCTTCTGCCTTAAAAGGTCGTTACTTTATTGTGACTGGTTCTGGAAAATATTTTAAAAATGTTGAAAAAGCACCAGAAGAAAACATGGGAATTATCCGTGTAGGTGAAGATGGAAAAACTTTAGATCTTTTATGGGGACTAGAAAATGATGCGGTTCCTACAAGCGAACTTCCAAGTCATTTCATGAGTCATATTGCTCGTCTTTCCGTTAATCCTAAAAATAGAATTGTCATGCATAACCACGCTAGTCATTTATTAGCCATGACTTTTACTCACGAGTTAGATGAAAAAGCATTTACCAGAACTTTATGGCAAATGTGTACTGAATGCTTAGTGGTTTTCCCTGAAGGTATTTC
>CAMJVA010000114.1 GCA_946409145.1 uncultured Enterococcus sp.
CACCTAAAATTTCTTTTGCTTCAGGAACTAATTTATTCGCTTCAATTAAATAATTGCGAAAACTTTCTTCGGCTAACAATCCGTCTTCTTTGTTGCCCATTTTTGCAAAAAACTGAGGAAAGCGCGCGTTTGTAATTCCTTCTCGAGGAATCTTCCCTTCTTCATAGGCCTGCCACAAAGAATGGTTCACCCTGTGATACAAGGCAATATTTTCTTTGTTATAGGGAATGTGTACATGTTGAAAAATTTTTTCTAAAGCATAAGTTTCAGAAGCACGAAAATCTAATAACGTATCATCTAAGTCAAACAATAAGGCCTTTTTCATTTTAACCTTCCTTTAGCTGCTGGGCGTATTCATTAATTTTTCTTAACCGGTGATTAATGCCTGATTTAGAAATTACTCCACTAGGAGCCATCTCTCCTAATTCTTTTAAAGAAACTTCAGGATACTGAATGCGCAACTCGGCGATTTCTTTTAATTTTGGTGGAAGTGAAGACAGTCCCACTTTACTTTCAATGTAATGAATATTTTCAATTTGTTTAGCGGCAGCATCAATAGTTTTATTTAAATTTGCCGTTTCACAATTCACTAAGCGGTTCACAGAATTTCTCATATCTCTGACAATGCGCACATCTTCAAATTTCAACATGGCATTGGTGGCCCCAATTAAAGTTAGAAAATCAGCAATTTTCTCGGCTCCTTTTAAATAGGCAATGTAGCCACTTCTTCTTTCTAGTGTGCGAGCATTTAAATCAAAATAATTCAACATTTTACAAATATCTTCATTGTGTTCTTCATATAAAGAATAAATTTCTAAATGATAGCGGCTAGTTTCAGGATTGTTCACCGAACCTCCTGCCATAAATGCCCCTCTTAAATAAGAGCGCATTTTTTGGTCGTTACCCATAATCGTCTCTGACACATGGGCATGAAACATCATACCGTCCATAATATCTAAGTCTAATAAAATTCGTTGTGTATCTTGTTTTAAACGAACAATATACACATTATTTTTCTTTAATTTCATTTTTCGTCGTACTAAAAGTTCACTTTTTACCTGATAATGATCTTTTAGCAAGGTAAAAATTCTTCTAGCAATGGCTGCATTTTCCGTTTGGACATTTAAAATAAAGTTATGATTTAACAAACTTAAAGAGCCATTCATGCGAATGAGAGCTCCTAACTCTGCTTTAGCGTGTTCTCGGTGAACTTCTAAAGCAGTGAGCTCTCTTTTCACCTCAGCTGCAAAACTCAAAAAACTTCTCCGCCTTTCTAAAATAACAAATGCATAATTTCTTCCACAACTTTGTCTCCGTCATGGAAAACTCCGCCATTTTTCAGGGCTAAAAAGTCGGTGGAAATTACGCGACAACCTTCTTCTCTCAGGCCTTTAAAATCATGAGTCACTTGCACCAAGTACTCATCGTAAGTTTCTTTATCCATATAATCTTCTGGAACGTGTTCTGTATTCACTAAAACAGTATCCACAAATTTATTTTTCAAATGTTTGTGTAACACTTTAATATGGTCCGCATCACTAAAATGTTCCGTTTCCCCTTTTTGCGTCATAATGTTACAAATATAAACCACTTCCGCTTTAGTGCGAATTAAAGCTTCTGCTACTTCAGAGATTACTAAATTCGGTAAAATACTCGTAAATAAACTCCCTGGTCCTAAACAAATTAAATCCGCTTCTTCAATGGCTGAAATCACTTTTCTAGCTGGATGAGCTTCTCCATTATCTAAGGTATTTTTTACATACACTTGATCAATGGTTTTGGGATTTTTAGCAATACCACTTTCTCCTGAAGCTTCCGTACCGTCTTTAAAAATCGCATGTAAGGTTAAAGGAGATTCAGATACTGGATACACGTGACCTTCAATGTGTAAAATCCGACCTAAAATTTGTACTGCATCGTACATGCTTCCTTTCATTTCCGCTAAGGCTGCAATAATTAAATTTCCTAAAGCGTGATTGGCGAAATATTCGTCTCCTTCTTTAAAGCGGTACTGAAATAATTTTTCATACATTTGTGGCATATCTGATAAAGCCACTAAAACATTGCGCAAATCTCCAGGAGGGGCAATGGATAAAGAACGACGCAATTGACCAGAAGATCCGCCGTCATCGGCTACAGTGACAATGGCTGTAATATCGGCTCCTTGGTTTCTTAAACTATTTAAAATAACTGGAAGACCCGTGCCTCCACCAATGACCACAATTTTCGGTTTTTTCATCCGATAGGTTTTCATTTTCATGAGCGGTTCACCGTTTCTTTCCGTTTATCTTTATCTCGGTGAGTAATATTTACTTTATACTCTTTACTTAAAGCTTCTCCAATGCGTTGTGTTAAGGCAACAGAACGGTGTTGTCCTCCAGTACAGCCAATGGCAATGGTGACATTATTTTTTCCTTCTTTTTGGTACCCTGGCATAATCGTCCATAAAAGAGCCATAAATTTATCATAAAATTCTTGGGTTTCTGGAAAATCCATCACGTAATCGTACACAGGTTGATCAAGGCCAGTTAAGGGTCTTAAATTAGAAACATAGTGAGGGTTTGGTAAAAAGCGCACATCAATCACAATATCTGCATCAATCGGCAAACCATATTTAAAACCAAAAGAAACCATTTCAATTCTAAAAGTGTGGGTTTCTTGAGTTTTAAAATGGGCATAGATTTCTTCTCGTAATTGTCTTGGAGACAAAGTAGTCGTATCAATAATTAATTGAGCATCGGCTTTGATTTCTTCCATAATGGCCCGTTCTTTTTTAATTCCTTCTGTTACCAAACCGTCCATGGCTAAAGGATGGGTTCTTCTTGTTTCTTTGTAACGAGATACTAATTCATGATCAGAAGCATCTAAAAATAAAAGGGTTGTATCAATAACTTTAGTATTTTCAATTTCCACTAACATATCTTGAATTTCTCTAAAGAAAGAGCGGGAACGCATATCAATAACTAAAGCAATGTGAGTCACTTTCCCACTTTCTTTAATTAATTCCCAAAATTTTGGAATTAAAGAAGGAGGCATATTATCTACACAAAAGTAACCTAAGTCTTCAAAACTTTGCATGGCTACTGTTTTTCCTGCGCCACTCATTCCTGTAATAATCACTAATTTTAATTGTTCAGCTGCTTGATTATTCAAATTCATTCACTCCTTTGTGAAGTTTCATATCAACACTCATTATACCACAACAATCCGGGTGTGTCTTTAGTTATAAAGGGAAAGCCGCCAGCTTTTAAAACAAAAAATCACTCGCATTTTTTGCGAGTGATTTTTTATTTTACTCTTGGCTAGCGACATTTCCTAAAATATTATTAAAGTCCCAACGCGTAGAAACTGTTGGCGCATAAATTAAATCTAAATATCCTAGTTCTTCAGTGGTCATTTTTTTCGTCACAGCTAGTGCCAAGACATCCACTCTTAAAACTGCCCCAGAGTTTCCGACAATTTGTCCTCCTAAAATAACGTGAGTTTCAGGGTCAGAATATAAAATTCCTAACAATTTTCCTTGACCAGGATAATAGTTGGTGTGATTAACATCTTCAATGACCGTTTTTTTAAAAGGAATGTTTAACCGATTTAAATCTCCTTCACTAAGACCTGTTTTTCCTGCTTCTAAGGAAAGTAATTTTAGTCCCATACTTTGAATGCCAGTTGTTAATTCTTTGCTGCCTCCAACTAAATTTTCCCCGACAATTCGGCCTAATTTATTGGCATAAGTCGCCAAGGGAACAGAAACGTGTTCTTTCGTTAAAGCATCCACAATTGTAGCGCAATCTCCTGCAGCATACACATCTTTTACGGAAGTTTCTCCTGTTTTTTCTGTGGCTAAAGCGCCATTTTTAATTTTTTTAAATTCTTCTGTTAAAAATTTTGTATTAGGCGCAACACCTGTGGCTAAAATAACCATGTCTGGACGGAAACGATTTTTTTCGGTGATTACTTCTGTCACTGTGTTTTCTCCCACAAATTCTTGAACTTTTTCATTTAAAAAAAGCGCTACGCCGTTTTTAGTAATTTCTTTAGCAAAAAGATCGGTGACTTCTTTAGCAAAAGCGCCTCCACCTAAGTGATCAGCTCCTTCAATGACTGTAACTTTTTTTCCTTGAGCAAGGCACGCTTCCACTAACTCTAAGCCAATAAACCCTCCGCCTATAATCACGACATTTTCTAAATTTTTGTTACTTAAAGCTTTTTTTAGTGCGTGTCCTTGGGCTAAAGTTCTTAAATAAAATAAATTGTCATAGTCTTTTTTAATAAAAGGCAGTTTACTAACACTTGCTCCAGTAGCAATCATTAATTTGTCGTAAGACTCTTCGTAAATTCCATCTTGATTTTTCACTTGTAGCATTTTTTCTTTAGTGTTCACTTTTAAAACTTCTGAATGAAAAAGGACTTGAATATTTTCTTTGGCAAAATCTTCTTTCGTTCTTGAAATCATTTCCTGAGGGTCAGAGAAAAAGTCCCCAGCAAAATAAGGTAAACCGCAAGCTCCAAAGCTTATCATTTCCCCTTTTTCTAAAATTTTTATTTCGCAATTTTTATCCATTCTTCTAGCTTTAGCAGCAGCTGACGTTCCTGCTGCTGTACCTCCAATAATGACAATTTTCATTAAAATTCTCCTTTAAAAAAACTTTTCTATCCTCATAATTATTCTATCACACCTTCGCTTTTTTAAAGGAAATGGTCTCTTTTACAAAACAAAAAGTGAGTGCCAAAATTGGTCACTCACTTAAATCTTAATAAACGGTGGTCCAAAAGTAACTCTTTCGGAAATAAGCACTTTTTTCTTTACGGTACTACCGTCACTGTATCTTTTAACAAAATTTCTTGCTCGTTTACTTTAAGTGTTAAAGGATCCCCTGCTTTTAAAAGAAGCGTTACAGAGTCATGATCTACACTTACTTCAATACGGCGATTTTCATAGTTCATAATAAAGCTATATCCTGTCCAATCTTTTGGACAGAATGGCTTAAAGCTTAAACCATTTTTACTGCGCATTCCAGCAAAACCTTGAACAATGCTCAACCAAGCTCCAGACATAGATGTAATATGGAGTCCATCTTCTGTATCGTTATTATAATTATCTAAATCAAGGCGCGCTGTGCGTTGGTACATTTCCACTGCTTTTTCTTCATAACCAAGTTCTGCCGCTAAAACAGCGTGAACCATGGCGGATAAAGAAGATTCATGAACGGTCATAGGTTCATAAAAATCAAAATTATGTTTCTTTTCTTCCAAGGTAAATTGATCATTGAAAAAATAAATCCCTTGTAAAACGTCTGCTTGTTTAATAAAGCAGCTTCGTAAAATTTTATCCCAAGACCAATGTTGATTAATGGGACGATCTTCTGCACCTAAACTATTTGCTGGTCGCAAATCTTTATCTAAAAATGTATCATGTTGCACAAAAATTT
>CAMJVA010000115.1 GCA_946409145.1 uncultured Enterococcus sp.
AGTAAAATATTATCTGCTGTAAGGCGATAATCAGAAATTTCCACTACTTTTTCTTTTTCCTGATAATTATTCTTCAACTCTAGTTCAGGAAACAAGGACACTTCTTCTACTTGTTTTTCTGGGATAAGAGATATTTTTTCTTTTTCAACACTCTTTTTTTCTGGTAGAGAATTCTTTTTTAAAGAATTTTTTTCTTCCTTGTTTTCTTCGTTATAATTTTCTGAAGTTTCTTTTACCAGATTTAGCATTTGGTGTTCTTCAAAATATTCTAGAAGTAGTCGTTTATCTTGAGGAATTTCTTCTGCTTGTAGTTTTTCTACTAAGGTGGTATTTCTCGTGGCGGATAAATTATTGACACAATTTAAAAAGGCTGATTGTTCGCCTAGTAAAATTAATAAATTTTTACTTCTCGTTACTGCTGTGTACAAAAGATTTCGTTGGAGCATTCTAGAATATTGGTGAACCATGGGTAAAATCACCATTTCAAATTCGCTTCCTTGAGACTTATGAATGGAGCAACAATAAGATAAAGTAATTTTATGCCACTCATTTCTTTTATAAGTGACTTCTCCTCCATCAAATTCAATGACCAATTCGTCCATTTTATCTTCCGCATCTTTTGCATAAGTCAGACCTACAATAATGCCCATATCTCCATTAAACACATTTAGTTCTGGATCATTGACTAATTGTAACACCTTGTCTCCAATGCGATAGACCCCGTCCATAAATTGAACTTCTTTTTTTGTTTTATGAGGATTGCCATTAAAAATTTCTTGGAGCATTTTATTTAAGGCATTAATTCCTGCCGGACCTTTATACATAGGCGCTAGCACTTGAATATCTTGGGGGGAAAAATTCTTTCGTTTGGCACTTTCAGCAATTTGAGAAATTAAATGTTCCATATGATAAGCATCCCCTGGAATAAAAGAACGGTCTTTTTGCTTTTTAGCAAAATCTTCAGGTAAATAACCTTCTTTTATGGCATGGGCTAAAGGAATAATCGAGGAACCGTCTTCTTGGCGATAAATTTCGGTGAGCTCTGCTTGGGGAATTTTGTCAACTGCTAATAAATCGTGTAACACTTGTCCAGGCCCCACTGAAGGTAATTGATCTTTGTCTCCTACAAAAATTACTTGCATATTCATGGGAATTGTTTTTAACAATGTATTAGCTAACCAAGTATCTACCATGGACATTTCGTCGATAATTAATAAGCCACCTTCTAATTCTTTAGCAGAAGATTGGGGAAATTTTTCTCTTCCTGTAAGACCTAACAAGCGGTGAATGGTTCCTGAAGGCAAACCAGTGGCTTCATTTAGCCGCTTGGCTGCTCTTCCTGTAGGAGCGCCTAATAAAATAGGAAAAATTTTATCTTGATAATCTTTTAAATCTAAAGAAAGACCGTTGAGTTCTGCAAACATGGTAACAATTCCTTGAACAATGGTTGTTTTTCCTGTTCCAGGACCTCCTGTTAACACAAAAAGGGGTGAAGCAATGGCTTTTAAAATCGCTGCTTTTTGTGAAGGACCATAGTGAATATGTAACAGGTTCTCCGTGGCTTTAAAGGCTTTTTCTAACTCTTTTTTAGGATAATGAATGGCTTTTTTTCTAAGGAGCAAACGTTCAATAGAAGAAACAATTCCCCATTCAGCAAAATATAAAGAATTAGGAAAAAGACGAGTGCCTTCTTGTTGTACTTTCCCCATTTCCACTAAAGAAATCATTTCATTAGCTACTTTATCTAAAGACATTTCTACCGGACGACTTTTTTCTAACACTTCTACAGCTGCCACTAAAAGTTCTTTAGCTTCTAAGTAAGTGTCCCCTGATTGGTTCGTGTGATTTTCTAGGGCAAATAAAATGGCTGCTTGTAATCTTTTTGGACTATCAGCTGTAATTTCTAAGCGCTCAGCTAAATTATCCGCTCGACTAAATCCAATCCCTTCAACCTCTTCAATGAGTTGGTAAGGATTTTCCTTAACAATCTCTAAAGCTTCTTCTTCATACACATGATAAATAGCAAAAGCCAGTTGCGTTCCAAAACCTAGTTCAGTTAAACCTAAAATCACTCGCTCCATGCCTAAGTTTTCTCTTAAGGTATGAATGAGCATTTCTTGTTTTCCTTTAGTTAAACTAGGAATCTCTCGTAATTTTTCAGGATGAGCTAAAATTTTTTCTAAAGTATTGGACCCAAAAAGCGAGACAATTTTTTCGGCGGTAATTTTTCCAATTCCAGGAAATTTATCAGATGATAAATAATTAACCATACCTTGAGCAGTTGTCGGTTGATCTTTTTGATAAGTTTCTGCTTTAAATTGCAAACCGTATCGAGGATGAGTCACGGTTTCTCCGTGAAATTCATAGTCCTCTCCTTCTTGCAGTTGGCCAAAATTTCCCGTAATAACAATTTCTGGTTCAGGTAACGTTAAGTCTGTTTCTTTTACTTTCACTAGTACCACTTTGTAAAAATTACTGGGATTTTGAAAAAAAATCGCTGCTACTTGTCCTTTAACCACATGATGTTCCTTAAATAAGTTCATCTCCTGAGGCATTTTCCATGTCCCCTTTCAAAAAACTGACATCGTTATACACCTTTAAGTTAAAGGGTAGTTGTCCTGTTTTTGTTTCTAAAATGGTTAAACTATTATTGTTCAACCCTCCCATTTTCCGAAGATCAGACAGCGATTTTCCTGCTAAATGTTGAATTCCAGCAGTGAGAGAAGCCCCGTGTCCCACAAATAAAATCGGTTGATCATTTTCTCTTTCGTTTAAGGCTTGGAAAATTATTTTTTCCATTCGCAAAAGCACTTCAGGAAAAGTTTCCCCTAAAAAAGCTTTTGGGTTATAAAGATCTGGATGACGTCTTAAGGCATTAAGTTCTTGGGGATATTTTTCTTGCATTTCCGCAATTTTTTCCCCTTCTAATTTTCCTAAGCCCATTTCTTTTAAATCAGCAGTGGTAATAATTTCAGTGGGTTTATTTAACTGATCATTAATTAGTTCAGCAGTTCTTAAAGCTCTTTTTTGTGGGGAAGCGTAAATTTTTTGAAAAGGCACATTTTCAATGGCTTTTCCTAAAAGAGCAATTTCTTTTAAACTGTGATCAAGTAAAGGAGAGTCTCCAGAAGCTCCTTGGAAGCGTAATTCTTTATTCCATTGGGTTCTTCCATGGCGTGTAAAATATAAATCCATTTTTTTACTCCTTAATCAAGTTTATCGTGTTCATAGTGGTGCGTTGCTTCAAGTCCGGGGAAATTTTGTTGGCGTAAAGCTTCATAAACCACCATGGCTACTGTATTAGATAAATTTAAAGAACGAACGTGAGTATCATTCATGGGAATACGCAAACATTTTTCTTCATTTTCCCGCATAAATTCTTCAGGGAGACCCGTGGTTTCTTTGCCAAAAAGGAAGAATTGTTCTTTTTCTTCAGTTAAAGCTAAATTTTCCTCACTATAAACTTTGTGGGAGAATTTAGAAATTAAAAATAATTTTCGGCCATTTAAATATTCTAAAAAACTTGGTAAATCTTTGTGATAAGTAATATCCACAGCATCCCAATAATCTAGCCCGGCTCTTTTTAAATGTTTATCATCTGTAGAAAAGCCTAAAGGTTCAATTAAATGTAAAGGACTGTTGGTCGCAGCGCAGGTTCTAGCAATATTTCCTGTATTGGCTGGAATTAATGGTTCAAATAAAACAATATGGTTGGTCACAATACTATCTCCTTTTAAAATAACAATATTTAGTTTAATCTTTTTCTTTGAAAAAACCTGAAAAAAAAACGTAGTAACTCGGTGTCATCACGGCGAGTTTCTACGTTAGTGAAAGATTTTTCACTAACTTTTATCAGAACAGGAACCTGATAAAAATCAACGAAAAATGCTATACGAGTAATATATCATCACCAAGTAACTTTTGCAAGAGTTCTCATTTAAATTTTTTCAATGAAAGCCTTTTATAACTGACATTTTACTAAAGTAACATCCACCGTAATTTCAGAAAACGGTTTTTCATATAACGCTGCCGTTTTTTCCGGAGATGCACTCCAAGAAAATGGAGTCATTTTCACTAAGTCAGGAAAGAAAAATTGACCCACAGGAAGAGAATATTCCAAATGTTTTTCTTCTAAAACAGTCACTTCTTCGTGTAATTTTTTTAAAACAGGTTCATTGGAATAACTGCTCTTTTTTCCTTCATATAAACTTTGGCGAATTTCTTTTAAATAATTTTCTCCTGGAATCACTTTTAACAAAGTTCCTTTTTTTTGCAAGACCCGTTTGAATTCTTTGTAATTAGAGGGAGAGAAGATATTTAAAATCGTGCCGATACTTTCATTTTGAAAAGGTAAATTCGTTAAATCTGCATTACAGTAAAAATAATTTTTCTCTCGTATGTCTTGTTGACTGGCGAGATTAATTCCTTCTTTACTAATATCAAAACCAATTTTCACTTTTGCTTCAGGTAACAGATCCCCTATTTTTTTCAAAAAGCTCCCCTCACCACAGCCAACATCTAAAATAGCCCCTGGCTCATTACACCACTGCACTAATTCTTTAATCAGAGGTTCATACAACTGATTTAAAATGACATTTTTTCGGTGTTGAAACATTTCTTCTGTGTATTCAGTGGGAATTTTTTTATCTAAAAAATAAACCGTTCCTTTTTTACTAATTTCAAAAGAATGCCCAGACTGACACACTAATTGATTATCTTTAATGGTAAAATCTTTCTGACATTTTGGACAAGCAAATAGCGGAAGGTTTTCTGTCAAAAACTTTTTAGCATTTTCTTTTTTACTTAACAACGGCCTTCACACCCTTTCCATAACTTTTCTAAGTTTAACATATTTCCCTTTGAAAATCTGTGCTACAATACTAAAAAATAGCAATGAAAAAGGAGTTAAAGTCATGTTAAAAGAATTGTGTGTAGAAAATTTTACCTTAGTACCAAAAGGAATTAAAAACGGCGCTAATCGCCTAGAATTATGTGACAATTTAGCTGTAGGGGGCACGACGGTTTCCATTGGTGTTTTAGAAGCCACTTTAGCTTACGCCCAAGAAGAAAATGTGTCCGTGTTTGCGATTATTAGACCTCGGGGAGGCAATTTTGTTTATAACGATACAGAATTAAAAATCATGGGAACAGATATTTTAGAATTTAAAAAAAGCGGTGTGGACGGTATTGTTTTAGGCTGCCTCACTGACCAACAAGAATTAGACAAAGACGCCTTAGAAGATTTATTAGAACTTTGTGAAGGATTAGAAGTGACTTTTCACATGGCTTTTGATCATATTAAAAAAGAAAAACAATTAGAAAGTCTCACTTGGCTTTTTGAACATGGGGTGACTCGCGTGTTAACTCATGGGGGACCTTTAGACACACCTATTGAAGAAAATC
>CAMJVA010000116.1 GCA_946409145.1 uncultured Enterococcus sp.
GAGATTTCCATTGGTGACTGGAGTTCAGACGTGTGCTCTTCCGATCTGGGACCTTTAGACACACCTATTGAAGAAAATCTTCCTTACTTAAAAGAACTCATGGAAAAATCTCCTTTGACAATTTTACCAGGAGGAGGCATTACTTTTGAAAATGCCGAAAAAATTAGTCAAGCCTTAAACGCTAAAGAATTACACGGAACAAAAATTGTTTCTTTAATTTAATTAAAAACTAAGGGAGTGAAACGCATTTTCGTTTCACTCCCTTAGTTTAACTTTATATCTTATAACAATTCTTGTAAATAACGTTTAATTCGCGGTGATTCATTTAGAAAAAATGCTTCACTGGTTCCGGCAAATAAAATTTCTCCTTTTTCTAGAAAAACAATGTGATCGGCGACTTTTTGGGCAAAAGCCACATGATGCGTCACCAGAATTTGTCCTCGACCTTCTTCTTTTAATTCTTTAATCAAAGATAAAACTTCTTGGGCTAGTTCAGGATCTAGTGCACTTGTGGGTTCGTCGTATAAAATAAAATCAGGTGCCATGGCTAAAGCACGAACAATGGCTACACGTTGCATTTGTCCTCCAGAAAGTTCATTGGGGTGGGCATTTTTTTTATCCAGTAATCCTACTTTCCTTAAAAGTTCTTCTCCTAAAGTGCGGGCTTTTTCTTTGGAAAATTTCTTTACTTGCACAGGACCTTCCATAATATTCTCTAACACTGTCAAATGAGGAAATAAATTATAACTTTGAAATACCATACTAAAATGACTCCGGTATTCTTTTAAAAGTTTAAAATTCATTTTTTGAGGAAAAGTATAGGTTCTTTCTCCTATGGCAATACTTCCCGTCTCAGGAATTTCTAGTAAATCCAAGGTTCTAAGTAATGTGGATTTCCCAGAACCAGAAGGACCTAAAATTACCGTGGTTTCTCCTGGTTGAAAAGCTAAACTAATATTTTTTAAGACAACTTGGCCCTTAAAACTTTTCTGCAAATTTTTAATTTTCAACATGTTCGCTCCTCCTTTAATAAACCATTTTCTTTTCCAATTGGGATTGAATGAAATTTAATAAGGTGCAAAAAAGAAGGTAATAAAGAGCGACCATACTATAAAGTAATAAAGGTTCATAGGTTCTAGCGGCAATTCGTTGAGCGGTCATAAAAATTTCCACAATGGTAATACTTGAAGCCAAAGACGTGTCTTTTACTAAGCTTATAAAATTATTAGACAAGGGAGGGAGTGCTATTTTAAAAGCTTGGGGAGCTGTAATCCGAAAAAGAATTTGTCTCGGACTCATACCTAAAGAAGCAGCAGACTCATATTGCCCTTTTGGAATAGCTAAAAGAGCAGAACGAATACTTTCAGAAGCATAAGCTCCTGTGTTTAAAGAAAAAGTAATCACTGCTGCCGTAAAAGCATCTAATTGAATTCCCACAGAAGGCAACCCAAAAAAGACAATAAATAATTGCACTAATAAAGGAGTGCCGCGAAAAATCCAGACATATACAAAGAAAATACTTTTTAAAAGAGAATTTTTCGATAAACGAGCTAAAGCGGTGATTAAAGCTAAAATTATTCCCAACACAAAAGAAATAAGCGTTAAAGGTAAGGTCATGGTTAAAAGAGCGCTGAGTAAAGGCCAAAGAGAAGTTTTGATAATTTCTAAGGTAGATGTCATTTATTTTTTCCTCCCCTATTTAGAAATATCTTGATTAAAATATTTCTCTGATAATTTAGTAAAGGTCCCATCATTTTCCAACTCTTTAATAGCCTCATTCACTTTTTTAACTAACGCTTCATCTTCTTTATGAAACATGGCAGCAATTTCTGTTTTATCTTCACTAGTAGCGACTAATTTTAAAGGAGCATTAGGTTTTTGTTTTAAATAATCATAAAAAACCACATCGTCATTTAAGGTAGCATCCGCCCGACCACTTGTGACTAGTTCTACTGCTTTACTGAAACCATCCACACTAGAAATTTTTGCCCCAAAATCTTGTGCCATTTGCGCATAATTACTGGTTAAAGATTGAGCCGCAGTTTTTCCTTTTAAAGCAGAAAAATCTGTCAGATCTTCATTGTCGTTTTTAACAATTAAAGCTGCATGGGTCACAGAATATGGATCCGTTAAAGCATATTTTTCTGTGCGTTCTGGTGTAATGGCCACTTGATTGAAAACCACATCTGTTTTATTGCTTTCAAAAGCCGCCAACATAGCATCCCAAGGGGCTTCCACAAATTCAATGTCATAATTTATTTTCTTCCCAATGGCTTTAGCCACTTCCACATCATAACCGGTTAATTCATCTTTTTCATTGCGGTAAGAAAAAGGTGAGTACGTTCCTTCTGTTCCAACTTTTAAAACGTTACTTTCTTTACTTTCATCGGCATTTTTTTGGCAAGCACTCAATAAAAGTCCTCCTAGTATAAGTAGACTTCCTGTAATAATGACTGATTTTTTCATTTTTCCTTCTCCTTCCACAAAAAAAGGGAGAGTCCAGCTATTAAAGCTGACTCTCCCTTAAATTATCTAGAAATTATTTCCAAATTAAACGAGTTTCAAACAGTTAATAGGCATGACAAATTAGTATAATGGACTTTTCCATCATACAACAGGCCAACTGATTTACATTTTTCTTGGCTGAACTTGTCATGGGTTTTCCCTCCTTTAATTTATGAAATAAACGTAACATTTCTTTTATTTTTTCGTCAATTAATTTGTCTCGTTTAAGGCAAAAAATGACTCATAAATAAACTAGCAATATTAAAATAAATTAATACACTGGTTAAATCAGACAAAGTAGTAATAAAAGGACCAGAAGCTACTGCTGGATCAAAGCCAAAACGCTCCATAATCATAGGAATAAAACTTCCAGCTACATTGGCTACAGTAATGGCAAAAAGCATGGCGAGCCCCACGACTAACCCTAAGAAAAAGTTTCCTTGCCAAATACCTACTAATAAAAATACGGTTAAGCCAGTAATCACTCCTGTTATCAGTCCAGTGATAATTTCTTTTAAAATAAGACCAAAAAAAGTTTTTCCTTCATTTTCTCCAATAGCTAGACGCCGAACGGCTACGGCCAAACTTTGAGTCCCAGCATTTCCGGCGGTTCCTGTAATTAAGGAAATAAAGACAGCTAAAATACTTGCTTCAGACACTAAATCTTCATAATGAGAAATAAGAGTCGCAGTAGACATACCTAAAAATAATAAAGTAATTAACCAAGGAAGTCTTTTTAGGGCTTGCTTCCATGGATTTTCGGCCACTTCTTCCACATCGACCCCAGCAAGTCCAGAGTAATCACTTGTGGCTTCTTCGTCAATGACGTCAATCACATCATCAACTGTAATAATTCCTAATAAATGATTGTCATAATCTGTGACAGGTAAAGCGAGAAAATTATAATCTCGAATCGTTTTAGCCACTTGCGCTTGTTGGTCTCCCACTTTCACTGAAATAACCCGTTCACTCATATGATCTTTAATAATATCCGTGTCATCGTGAATAATTAAATCTCTTAATGAAATAACGCCTACTAGTTCATTAAATTCATCCACCACATACAAATAATAAATTGTTTCCGCTGAAGGCGCCGCTTCTTTTAACTCGCTTAAAGCAATGCCAATGGTTTGTTCCGCATTAATGGCCACATATTCTGTGGTCATAATAGCCCCTGCTGTTTCGTCTTCGTAATGTAAAATTTCTTTAATTTCTTTAGCCGACTGGGCGTCCATTAAGGAAAGATATTTGGCCATTTGATCTGGCTCTAATTGACTTAATAAGTCTACAACGTTATCTGTATACATTTCTAAAAGCATTTGAGAAGCATAAGCTGGGCGCATTTCTTCTAAGTATTCGGGAATATTGGTGTCATCTTCTTCAATGACATCAAATAAATCCGCCAATTCTTTAGGAGACAAAAAATTATATAATTCTTGCCGCTCCCCTTTTTCTAAGCTTAAATAAAACTGCGATTGTTCATAAATGTGCAACTGAAAAAATTCTTCTCGAAAGTCTTTTAAGTTTTCTTTTTGTAAAAGAGCTTTTAATTCATGTTCTTTTTCTTCTAAGGTTAATTCTTCATTCAAATATCTCACCTTCTAACTTTTCTAAATCTTGTGGTAATGGACAAGTGACTGTCATTCTTTGTTGTAAAAAAGGATGATAGAAACTAATCGAGGCACAGTGAAGGCTTTGACGAGAAATTAACTCTTTGCTCCCTCCATATAAATCATCTCCTAGTAAAGGACAACTTAAAGAGGATAAATGAACGCGAATTTGATGGGTCCTTCCTGTGTGTAGCTTTAATTTTACTTTAGCATAGTTTCCTTTTTTCTCCTCTAACCAATACTCAGTTAAGGCTTCTTTTCCACCAGTTTTTACTACTTGTCTTTTTAACAAAGAGGATAAATCTCTGGCAATATTTCCAGCAATAAAAGAATGACTCTTTAAATTTTCCACACTTCCTGACACATAGGCATAATAAAATTTATCCACTGCTTTTTTGCGCAATTCTTGATCCAATAAAGCATGAGCAAAACCATGCTTAGCAAATAACATAGCCCCTGTAGTATCTCGATCAAGGCGTGTCACAACGTGGATGACTTGGTTTTCATAATTATTTTTTACATAATAATTTTTCACCCGGTTAGCCATGGTGCCATTTGGATGGTATTGAGAAGGAATCGAGGCTACTAAAGAGGGCTTATTCACCACTAAAAAATGATCATCCTCATATAAAATATCTAAAGGTTCATTATCTAATAACACCGTTTCATGAGGCAGTTCTTTTGGAATAACCACTTTCACCACATCATTTATTTTTAATTCATATAACACATTTTCAATTTTTCCATTAACATAAATTTTTCCCCCTTGAAATTTCACTTTGGCTAATAAACTTTTGGAAATTCCCTGGGCTTTTAAAAACTCTCTTAAACGTCCATGGTCTAAATTCTTTACTTGATAGCTAAATTCCATTTAAATTTCTCCAATAAACGCATCTTTAACCCGAGTGAAAAAAGGCAGATGCCTCGTGGGAACAAAACGAATTTTTTCTTCTGCTATTTTATAAGAAACGCTTTTAACATCTTTATGATTAATTTCTAAAGAGTCAATGGTCAAATAATAATCTTGGGCTTTTTTTGGCTTTACTGTGACCACAGAATTTTCGGCAATGACTAAAGGAGAGCCAAGAGTTTTAAAAACAATATTATTAATAGACGCCACTTCAGCTAATTGCATAGCAGAAATCGTCGGTTGTAACACGGCCCCACCAATGGATTTATTGTAAGCCGTGGAACCTGTGGGAGTAGATAAGGCAAGGCCATCTCCTCTAAAACGTTCAAATAATTCATTATCAATAAAAA
>CAMJVA010000117.1 GCA_946409145.1 uncultured Enterococcus sp.
ACAACTAACGCTAGAATTACTCTGCCCCATAAAGACATGCCAGTGAAATCAAAAATGTGACCAAAAACGCCACCTGTATTAATTCCTTGGTGCATGATAATGGTGGCAGCAGTCATTCCCATTCCCACCATCCGACCAATGGAAAGGTCAGTACCTGTTAGTAAAATCAACCCGGCTACTCCTAAAGCAAGGAACATTTGAGGAGAGGCTTGTTGTAAAATATTTAAAATATTATTGTATGTTAAAAGAGGAGATCCTTTAACAATTGGTGTAATAATAGCTAAGAAAATAAAGACGATAATAATGGCAAAATATAACCCATTTCGTAATAAGAAATCTCTTCTGTTAAAGGTGTATTTATAATTTTCCCATTTTTGTTCAAAATCTTCTTTCACACTGAATTTAGACATGCGCAATAAATCAAGTAAATGATATTTATGCATAAATGCTTCGTGTTTCCGATCTTTAATTTGTTGCAATTGAGATTGTAAATCCATTTTCGCATCAAAAATTCGATTTTTGAAAACATATTTTTCTTCTTTAATTTCAGCATGATCAGATAAAGAAGCTAAGGTTTTCTTTTGTTCTTCTTGTAATTGGGCTACTTTTTTCTTGTAATCTTCTTTAGCCAAAGCTTTTTCTTGCACAGAACTTGCTTTCACATGTTCATAATAATCAGAATTAAAATGCGTTTTAATATAATCTTCTGCTTCAGAAATATGTTGAGCTACTTGCCCTTTGTTTTGTTCTTCAATTTTTTTAGCTTTTTCTAATTCTGTTTTAAATTGAGCAATTTCTTGCGCTTTTTCATCTTTTGATAAAGAGCGATCTCTTTTTGTGGAATCAATTTTGCTTAATAAAGAAATCACTTCATCGGTTCCTTTAAGTCTTAAAGCATTAATTTTTTCTTGAATTTTTCCCACATGTTCATCAATAGGTTGTAAAAGTTTTTTCTCTGCTTCTGGAGTCAAAATTTTATTTGTTTCAGTTGCCATGTTCTTTCTCCTTTATTATAGGTATTTTGCACTGAGCCGTAAAAGCTCTTCTTGGTCTGTTTCTGCTGTATTCACAATTCCAGAAAGACGACCGTTTGACATAACTCCAATACGGTTAGTAATTCCTAGAATTTCTGGCATTTCGGAAGAAACGACAATAATGCTCTTACCTTCTTTAGCCATTTTAATAATCAATTCATAAATTTCATATTTGGCCCCAACGTCAATTCCGCGAGTGGGTTCATCCATCATAAAGACTTTTGGATTTCTTTCTAACCATTTACCAAAAATAACTTTTTGTTGATTCCCCCCTGATAATGAGGCAATGGAGTCTGTTGGTCCCATGGCTTTTGTGCGCATGATTTTAAGTTCTTTAGTGGTTGCTTTTTCCATTTTTTGGTTAGATAAAGCAGCCCCTGCTTTATATTGGGGAAGATTAGCAATGGTTGTATTGAAAATTAAATCCCCTTTAGCAAAAATCCCGTTGGCTTTTCTTTCTTCTGTAATCATGGCAAATCCATGATCCATGGCTTCTTTGGCAGAGTTAAAGTTCATTAATTTATTATTAAAATAAACTCTTCCTGCAGCTCTTGTTCTAATGCCAAAAATAGTTTCTAAAAGTTCTGTTCTACCAGCACCTACTAAACCATACAAACCAAAAATTTCTCCTTTTCCTACATCAAAGGAAACATCTTGTAATTGAGGAGCAAATTTTGTAGAAATATGGCGAATGGATAAAATTGGTTCTCCTGGAGTGTTATCTACTGGTGGGAAACGATTGTCTAAGGAACGACCAACCATAGCCGCAATTAATTCATTCATATTCGTATCTTTAGTGCTTTTAGTTGTTACTAATTTCCCATCTCGTAAAATCGAAACTTCATCACAAATTTCAAAAATTTCATCCATTTTATGAGAAATATAAATAATTGAAATTCCTTGTTCTCTTAACATGCGCATCATTTCAAAAAGTTTATCTACTTCTTGCACCGTTAAAGAAGAAGTGGGCTCATCTAAAACGATGACCCGAGAATTATAAGAAATAGCTTTAGCAATTTCACACATTTGTCTTTGAGAAACAGACATGGTTCCCATTAATTGGTTTAAGTTTACGGTAATGCCAAGCTTTCTAAATAATTCAGAAGCTTGTTTCCGCATTTGTTTTTCATCAACAATGCCAAAAGAGTTAACAGGGTAACGGCCTAAAAATAAGTTATCCACCACATTGCGATCTAAACATTGGTTCAACTCTTGGTGAACCATGGCGATTCCATTTTCTAAAGCGTCTTTTGGTCCAGTAAAGTTAACCTCTTTATCTTCCAAAAAAACAGTACCTTCGTCTTTTTGATATGTACCAAAAAGGCATTTCATCATGGTTGATTTTCCAGCTCCATTTTCTCCCATGAGTCCCATAACCGTGCCACGTTTTACATCTAAATTAATGTGATCTAAAACAGTGTTTCGACCAAAAGACTTACTCATGCCTCTAATGGATAAAATGATATCATCTTTCTTTTCTGTCATTTTTTCTACTCCTGTATCCTTAATTTTCACAGTGCAACACTTTAAAAAGGCAAGGGTCTAAGACAACGCCTTAGATCCTTCCTTTCATTTATACTCTTTGAAATTGGGACTGTAACTTTTGTCACAGTCCCAATCGTTCATTTCATCTTATTGATTAAGAATTGAGGTATAAGAAGCAGCGTTATCTGTTTTCACCATGTTAATAGCAAAAGCATCGTATTCGCTTGGGTTACCTAAACGGTTAGTGATATTTGATTCTGTTTGGCCATCACCAGCAATGTATTCTACTTTTAGGTTCATTAATTTGTCATATTTTTGTAGTAATGGTTGGTAAGTTGAACCTAAGAAGTTATCAGATGAATTGTAAATATTCAACCAAACTTTCTTTTCAGGAGATTTAGCAGTGTCTAATTGTTTAGAAACTTTGTCATTGATTTTAGTAGAATCAGAGAAATCTTTGTAGTTATCAGCAGTTACTGCTTCATTTAAAGCATAGTAAGAACGTTCATCTTCTTTATAAACGTAATCGTCTTCACTTAAAACATTTCCTTGATCATCAGCTGTACCAATACCAGTGTCAGCATCTACACCGTCTAAGGCATTACGTAAAACACGTAAAGTTAAGTAAGCTTGTACGTCAGCGTGTTGGCTCACAGTACCACCGTAACCTTCTGCAATGGCAGCAACGGCATCAGAGTTAGCATCGTAACCAAATGTTGGGACTTTATTATCTTTAGACCATGAGTTAAACATGGACATTCCCATACCGTCATTGTTAGAAGCAATCACATCAATTTGATCGCCTAAAGAAGACGCCCAAGTAGAAATAGCATTTCCGGCAGTAGCCGCATCCCAAGTTGCTCCTGAATTATTTTTCATTTCTTGAGAAGCAAGTTCTCTAATTGTGTAAGATTTGCCATTCACTTCAAGTTTGCTATCTTTAACGGCAGTTGCTTTTCCGTCAGCGTTTGTTCCAACTGGTTCTGAATCAACTGCTCCGTCTTTTTCAACGCCAGTACCAAGAGCTTTTCTAACCCCTCTTGTTCTAGCAATAGAATCGTTATGACCAACGTCTCCAATTGCTAATACATAGCCAATGACACCGTCTCCATTTTTATCAACAGTATCAATATTTTTTTCAATATAATCTTTAATCATTTGTCCTTGAACTTCAGCACCTTGGTTAGCGTCAAACCCCACATAGTAAGTTTTGTCGTTAAAGCTTAAAGCTGTTTTGTCTAATTCTCCAGTAGAAGAGTTAGAAGGTTGGCGGTTAAACCATACTAAAGGTTTTTCTTTATTAGCAACAGATGAAGAGCTACCATTTCCTCCTGAAGCATTTGAACCATCTGTATCACCAGATTTTCCTGAACCACATGCTGCTAGAGAAACAGTTAAACCAAGTGCTGCTAATGCCATTAATCCTACTTTTTTCTTCATAAAACTTTTTTCCTCCCCTTTAGCACATTTGAATGCGCTTTATTTACATTGTTAGTATAAGGTAAAAAAATCTAATAAAACATAGAAAATTTTTAGCAAAAGATTGAAAATTTTAAGGTTTCTTAAAAAAATTCTTGTTTTACCTCTTATTAATTTTTTCACAAAAGAAAACGATTTACCTTTGTCCTTTATTTCTTTTAAAAAAATTTTCACAAATAGGAAAAATAAGCAATTGGAAGATGTAATTTAGATTTCATAGAAAAATTCTTTCCTGAAGCGTAGAAATTTTTCATCTGAAAATAATATTAATCAGTGCTAGACTTCATTTCTTCAATCAAAAATTTTCTAATTTTTAGACAAAAAAACTCAGAAAAAATTTTCTAAAAGAAAATTCTTTCTGAGTTTCTATTATTGTACTGTTTCACTAGAGGCTGTCGTCGATTCTTCTGTTTGAGAATGAGAGGGTTCTGTGGAAGAAGGTTCAGAAGAAGAGGATGGTGGTGTGCTTTCTTTTGGTTTTGGACCTTTAGAAATCACTACTGTCACAGAAGAACCTGCTTTTATAATGGAGCCTTCAGCTGGACTAGAGGAGATAGCTTCTCCTTTTGTGACACTTTCATCATATTCTTCTTGGAAAGTGACTAATAAATTATTGTTATTAGCAAAATCTAACACTTGTTGTTTACTATACCCATAAAAATTAGGTAAGGTAATGCCTTCTTCTTCTTTTGCTACAGTTAAGGTAATGGAAGAATCTGTTGGATCTACTTCAGTTCCTGAACTTAAGCTTTGACCAATGACTGTTCCCGCTTTTTCAGTAGAAATTTCAGTATTCACTGTAATACTACTTTCTGAAAAACCAAGAGCTATTAAGTCAGCATAAGCACTGTCTTTTTCATAGCCATAATAATTTTTCATGGTAATTTTTTCTGGTCCAGTAGAAACAGTTAAGGTAATAGTACTATCTGGACTCGCTTTTTCTTTTACTTTAGGATCTTGTTCAATGACTAAACCAGGATCTGTTTTTGAGGCTTGCTCTTTTTGCTCGATTTTATCTTTTGAAAAACCAGCAGCAACTAAAGTAGCCACAGCTTCATCAAATGTTTGGTTAGTAACATCAGGTATTTCAATTTCTCCAGGGCCCGTGGAAACATATAAAGTAACTTCTCGTTTTTCTTTTACCACAGCTGCTTTTTCTGGATCTGTTTTAACGACTAAACCTTTTTCAATCGTATCATCAGCGACATCTTTTGTTTCTTTCGCTACTGTTAATTTGGCTTTTTCTAATTCTTTAGTGGCTTCTTCTACGGTCATTTCAGAAACATTTGGTACTGTGACATTTTCTGGTGCACTAAGAGCTAAAGCTACAGCAATTCCTGCCACTAAGGCTAAAATAATTCC
>CAMJVA010000118.1 GCA_946409145.1 uncultured Enterococcus sp.
GGCTTAGTCGATATTGAAACGCTCCAAAAAACTCAAGACGATTTAGTAGAAACGATTCAAGAAACTTTACGCATTCAACAAGAAGGTAAAACTAAACGTCGCCAAGCGGAAAACCAACTTTCCCAAATGGAAGATCAATTGAAACAAAAATTATTAGAACTTACCCATTAAAAATTAAAAATCTGTCCCTACTTTTCCTTTGATTATTGGAAAAGTAAGGACAGATTTTTTTGTTTTAGTTAAAAAAATTCTCGCGAAATTCTTGAATAACTTCTCTTGAACGATAGATTTTTTTGGCGTTTTCTCGGTTGCGACTAATATAGACATAAAAAATAATATCCACAGCTAAAAAATTAGCAATAATCGAATTAGTCGCCGCACTTCTTTGAGGCGCTTCTTTAGGATGAGAAACTTGAATGGGAATATCCGCTGTACGGGATAAAGGGTTATTTCCAAAACGCGTTAAAGAAATAACTGGAATCTTTAATTTTTTTGCATAAGTGGCAAATTCCACAATTTCCGGAGTTAATCCTGAGTTAGAAATAAGCCATAAAACGCAATTTTCTTGATTATTATCTAAATAAGGTAACAAATTATTATAGTCATTGTCTAAATAAATATTTTTCCCAATTCTCCCCCATTTTTGCACAATATCTTCTGCTACTAATTTTGACGCGCCAATTCCTGCTACAAAAATTTTTTCTTTTTGTTCCAAAAGATCTACTGCTTTAATGACCTCTTCATCTTTTAAAATATCTACAGTTTCTTGAATTGTAATTTGCGCATTGTGACTCATTTTATTTTTAATTCCAGCAACAGATTCATCTAACGTGACATCAGAGTATTCTAAAGGTAGATTTTCGTGTAAATCCATAGAAATATTTAGTTTAAAATCAGATAGGCTTTCAAATCCAATTTTTTTAACAAAGCGCACCACTGTGGCTGCAGACACTTGGGATGCTTGAGCTAACTGTTCTGCAGTCATTTTCGGTATTTTGGCTGTGTTTTGTTTCAAATAAGCAAATAATTTTTTCTCTGCTGGAGAAAGTTCTTTTTTAATACTAGCGATTCTTGATATCACACTCATTTTGTCACCTACTTTCAAAAAGTGAGCCTAAAAGTCCTGAACTTTTAATAAATAAAGGTGCTTTTAAGTCACGGTTTATTAAGATTATAACAAGAAATAAGACAAAAAAGCCAAAGAATCCGAAATTAAGCTAAATTTGGGCTTCTTTGGCTTATAGTATCACTTTTAAAAATTATTTCGTGACAACTTTCATTACTGCTTTATTTTTGTTTACTTTCCCTGTTTTTTCTAAAGTCGCTTCTTTTACTGCAGCCATATTGGTAATAATCACTAACATATCTGTTTTCTTACCTGCTTCTTCAATGGCTTTTAAATCAGCGTGGGCTACTAATGTGTCTGGGGTTACTTTTTGCCCTTCAGAAACTTTTACGTCAAAAGGTTTGCCAGAAAGTTCCACTGTATTAAGTCCCATGTGAAGTAAAATTTCTAACCCTTTATCTGTCGTAATTCCTAAAGCATGTTTTGTTGGGAAAATAGAAGTAACCGTTCCTGTTACAGGAGAATAAACATCGCCATTTTCTGGAACCACAAAATAGCCGTCTCCCATCATTTTTTCTGAAAAAACACTATCTGTTGATTCTGTAATTGGATGAACTGTGCCAGGAGTAACTGCAAATAATTCAGTTGTTCCAGCAATAATTTCAGTTGTTTCTTTCGCACTACTTGAAGAAGTTGTTTCAACTACTGGTGCTGTTGTTGAAACATCTGAGCTATTTTTCACTGCTTCTAAACGATCTTTTGGAATACCAAAGAAGTAAGTAGCAATAAAACCACCCACATAAGCACCTAAAAGTCCAAGAACATAACCCCACCAACGATTACCAGCAATTAAAGGAATTAAGGCAACCCCTGAAGGTCCAATGGCAATAGAGCCAATATTTCCTAGGCCACCAACAATTGCCCCACCAATACCACCACCGATACAAGCAGTAATAAATGGTTTCCCTAAAGGTAAAGTTACTCCGTAAATTAATGGTTCACCGATTCCTAAAATTCCAACAGGTAAAGCACCTTTGATCATTTCAGATAATTCTTTATCTTTTCT
This sequence comes from uncultured Enterococcus sp., assembly GCA_946409145.1. Classification (GTDB taxonomy): domain Bacteria; phylum Bacillota; class Bacilli; order Lactobacillales; family Enterococcaceae; genus Enterococcus_J. The sequence continues at coordinate 2,133 of CAMJVA010000118.1, forward strand.
CAAACGAACCCATAAAGCTAATGCTGCACCGACTTGACCACCACCGGCCATAGCTAAAATAGGTAATAATTGTGTGCTACCAGTAGATTCAATCATTTGAACATGAATTGGAGTTAAAATTTGGTGTAAACCAAACATAACTAAAGGTAAGAAAGTAGCTCCTAAAACAAAACCAGAGAATGCACCGCCTACTTCAATTACCCAGTTAATAGCTCCAACTAAGCTGTTAGAAATAACACCAGCAAGTGGCATAATTAAGAAAATTTCAGCTAAACCTATGACCAATAAACAAATCAATGGGGTCACAATAATATCAATTGAGTCTGGAATAATTTTGTGCAATTTCTTTTCTAAAATAGATAACAACCAAACCGCAAAAATAACTCCAATGATTCCACCTTGTTGTGCAGTTAAAGGTTGACCTGTAAAGAGGTTCGTAATGGGTGCTTCAGGATTCATTCCTGTGAGCATGACAACTGCCCCAATTACCCCACCTAACGTTGGTGTTGCACCAAAAACTTGTGCCGCAGAAATACCTGTGTAAATAACTAAATAAGTAAATAAGCCATTTTTCAAAATATTTAATACGTCAACTAATTGTTGCCACGTTCCAGCATCTAGATTACCAGCAACAATGTTATTGGCTAAAATAGAGGCAATCCCGCCTACAAGACCTGCTCCAACAAATGCCGGAATCATTGGAACGAAAATATTAGCAATATCTTTTAAAATAACTTTAATCGGTGAACTTTTTTGTTTCGCTTTTTGGCTTGCTTTCACTTGTGCTGCTTTAGCATTAACCGCTGCTTTTCCGTCCATTGGAGGAATAGTTTCACCTAATTGTACTCCAGCTTCTTTCACCATTTCATTAGCTACTTTATTAACTTTTCCTGGTCCAATAATAACTTGAAGCTGTTCGTCATTCACTACCCCTAAGACACCAGGAATGGTCTTTAAAAATTCTTCGTCGACTAAATCGTGATCTCTAACGGACATACGCACTCTAGTCATACAATGAGTTACACTTTCCACATTGTTCATGCCCCCAGAGCCTTGATAAATTTTCTGAGCTAGTTGTTCTAAAGAAAGTTCTTCTTTTGCCATCTTTATTCCTCCTCAACTGTTTTTTTAACAAATCCATGAGCCGCTTTTAATTTTTCTGTTGCAGTGAGTCGATCACTGTTAGTTAAAATCATGACAATGGCCAGTTTTACATTTTCCTCTGCTTCTAGGAAATATTTTTCCGCCGTAGGATAATCCACTTCTGTCGCTGCCATAATAATTCTTTTAGAGCGTTCCACTAATTTTTCATTAGTTGGTTTCACATCTACCATTAAATTATTGTAAACTTTTCCAATACCAATCATCGAAATTGTTGAAATCATATTTAAAATTAATTTTTGGGCGGTTCCTGATTTTAGCCGTGTAGAACCGGTTAAAAATTCTGGTCCACAATCCACTTCAATGGGAAAAGTAGCATGTTTAGAAATTTCTGCTTCCTTGTTGCAAGAAAGGGAAGCGGTACTAGCTCCTATTTCATTTGCATAATCAAGGGCTCCAATTACATAAGGTGTCCGACCTGAAGCAGCAATTCCGACTACCATATCTTCTTTTTTTAATTGTAATTGGACTAAGTCATTTTTTCCTAATTCTTTAGAATCTTCTGCCCCTTCCACTGCCACAGTCATTGCTTTTTGACCCCCGGCAATAAGTCCCACTACCATTTCAGGTTCCACGCCAAAAGTTGGAACGCATTCAGCAGCATCTAAAACGCCTAAACGTCCAGAAGTTCCCGCTCCTAAATAAATTAAACGACCACCTGCTTTAAAAGATTTAATCGTTTGTTCAATGACTTTTGCAATACTTTTTAATTCTTTTTTCACAGCCATTGGGACTTTTTGATCTTCTTCATTCATTTTTTCGCAAGCTTCTAGAACAGACATTTCGTCTAATCCAAATGTTGCTTCATTTCTTCTTTCAGTGACTAGATTTTCTAAATTCACTTTTTCCATGACAACCACCTCTTTTTAAATAAAATTTATCTCCACCTTTAATTAAGTCAACTAAAGGTAAATCCTTACAACAAATTTTTCCCACGACATTTACTTTGTCATCTTGGGGTAAATCAGTTTTACAAATTTGAATTTCTCCTTCATAACGCAGATACTTTTCATTGTCTAGAGTGACACTACCTTTTTTTCGCTCAATTGTATTTTGCGGAAAAACGGGAGGAATTTTTTTAAATCGCGCATTAGCACTACGAATGACTAATTGTGCAGCATCCATCCGATTAACATGTTCTCCTAAAACATTTGAAAAATAATCCGTTTTTTCTTCTTTTACATGGAGCAAAATAGTTTTTTCTTCTTGCCACATTTTAAACTGCTCAAAAGTTTTTTCTGTAATGCCCCCATCTCCAAGATAAATCAAGTCAACATTTTTCATTGCTAACATTTCTAAGGCTGATGCAAAAGGATTTTTATAGCGTTGGCTTTCTAAAGTCGGCAACTGTTCATAAAGTGGTCCTCTTAATTGATTATTTCCTGGAATAAAAGCTTCAATAGTAAAACCTTGGCTTTTCAACCATTGATTTTTTTCTTTAAAAAAAGCGTCACTTAAACCTGTTTCTGGTCGTGGATAGTAATTATGCCACGCTTCTAAATTAGAAAAATCAGCGTTAAATTCTTTCAACTCTATGAGATCTTTTTCTGTAATGGTGCTAGCGTTTAAAGATATTTTCAGCTTCTGTGACAAGTGAGCAATTTTTTCGTTACTAATGGCATAGTCCATCCGAAGACCCGTTACCCCAAGCTCTTTTAGTTGTGTCGGCTTTTCCATGGAAAAACCGGCCTTTTCTAAAGCTTCTCCAGAAATATCAATCATTAAATCTAACTTATTTTCTTTGGCTAATTGTCCAAGAACTTTTAAGCGACTAGCATATTTTTTGGCGTCGTCTTCTGGAATATGCATGGAAGTAAAAATACCTGAAAAACCAATATCACTCATGCGTTTCACATAAGTTTTAGTTTCTTCACTAAGCTCTTCATTCATAAAAATCGACATTCCAAACATCTTATTCCTCCTTTACAGGAACCGTTTACAAAAACAGTATACGTCTTCATGAAATAAAAAGCAACAATATTTCTCTTTTTTTCAAAAAATAAGAAATATTATTTCATAAGTTATTAAAAAAGAAAGCACAAAAAAA